>NZ_JAEMUC010000018.1:0-63828 GCF_018342455.1 Neochlamydia sp. AcF95
TCCTTTGGGGAATGGTAAGACATTTGAGCTTATCCAAACTCCTGAACAGATGGCTCAATATATTGGTAAAGATGATGGAGGTCGGTGGTGGCATATAAGAGAGCCTCATCTTCCTATGGAGTTGCTAAACTTTACTCATCTGTTAGGTAACAAAGAGCTAACTGAGCAATATAGACAAAATGTTCAGTACCAGCTTACTACTCCTTATCAACAAAATCTTAATATATGCCAATACCTAGCTCAACATCATTTAGTTCAGGAAGATATGGAAAATTTTGATCCAGGGATAGGTAACCTAAGCAAACAAGGAATGTTATTTAAAGTTAAAAATGATTTTTATCGATTTCCTCATTTAGCTTTGGACCGGCTAGCCCTTCTTAAAAAAGTAGAAGCTTCTGACACTTTTGCTAGGATTGATAAACTAAGAGAGTTAGAAATTATAACGAAAAGAGCCAGTGAAAAGTTAAAAGATTGGATGAGCGTAGCATTATTCATGCGTCTTAAGACTTACTCACATTATCAAGCGCAACAAGAGATGATGAATCCTCTGCTTAAGCCTTTTGGGTTTGAGGATCCAGGTCTTATTCAACAGCAGTTTGCGCTGGATCATACAGCCTTAAAAAAGATAAAAAAAATTTACCGCATCTTCCTTCCTTTCTATCAATCTATCCATGAATTTTTAGTAGGCAATGAAGATTATCTTAAATCTTCTGAGTTGGAGGATAACTCACCAGAGATGCAAGGGGATATACATCGGAGGCTTTTCCAACATAAAAAAGCAGAAAAATGGTTTCTTTTAGCGAAAGAAGTAAATCCACAAAATACGAGGGTTTTAAATGCTCTTGCCATTATTTATCAAGAGCAAGGCAACTTACTGCAAGCGACAGAGCATACTAGCAAAGCACTCGCCATTGACCTTAAGCTTTTTGGTGAATATCATCACGAGGTGGCAAGAGATTACAATAACCTGGGAAAAATCTACCAAGAGCAAGGCAGGTTAGGCATGGCGGAAGAGTATATTAAAAAAGCCCTTGCCATTGTTCTTAAGCTTTTTGGGGAAAATCATCCCACGGTGGCAATCCTTTACCACAACCTGGGAGGAATCTATAAAGAGCAAGGCAATTTAGACAAAGCGGTAGAGTATAGCCGCAAAGCACTGGTCATTCACCTTAAGCTTTATGGTGAAAATCATCCTACGGTGGCAATCAGTTATAGCAGCCTAGGATTAATCTACAAGCAAGGCAATTTAGGCCAGGCGGAAGAGTATATCCACAAAGCGCTTGCCATTGATCTTAAGCTTTTTGGTGAATATCATCCCGAGGTAGCAAAAGATTACAATAACCTGGGAAGAATCTACCAAGAGCAAGGCAAGTTAGGCCAGGCGGAAGAGTATATTAAAAAAGCACTTGCCATTGACCTTAAGCTTTTTGGTGAAAATCATCCTACGGTGGCAACTTGTTACAATAATCTAGGACACATCTACCAAGCGCAAGGTAGTGTAGGCCAGGCGGAAGAGTATATTAAAAAAGCACTTGCCATTGACCTTAAGCTTTTTGGTGAAAATCATCCTACGGTGGCAACTCGTTACACTAATCTAGGACAAATCTACCACGGACAAGGCAGTTTAGACCAGGCGGAAGAGTACACTAACAAATCTCTCGCCATTAACCTTGAGCTTTTTGGTGAAAATCATCCCACGGTGGCAATTTATTACAATAACCTGGGAAAAATCTACCAAGAGCAAGGCAAGTTAGACCAGGCGGAAGAGTATATTAAAAAAGCACTTGCCATTGACCTTAAGCTTTTTGGTGAAAATCATCCCACGGTGGCAAGTTATTACAATAACCTGGGAAAAATTTACCAAGAGCAAGGCAAGTTAGGCCAAGCGGAAGAGTATACTAGCAAAGCGCTTGCCATCGACATTAAGCTTTTTGGAGAAAATCATCCCATGGTGGCAAGAAGTTACTGTAACATAGGACAAATCTACCAAGAGCAAGACAAGTTAGGCCAGGCGGAAGAGTATATTAAAAAAGCCCTTGCCATTGCTCTTAAGCTTTTTGGGGAAAATCATCCCACGGTGGCAATTTATTACAATGACCTAGGAGGAATCTACAAAGAGCAAGGCAAGTTAGGCCAGGCGGAAGAGTATAGCAACAAAGCCCTTGCCATTGACCTTAAGCTTTTTGGGGGAAATCATCCCGATGTGGCAAGGGATTACCATAACCTAGGGCAAATCTACAAAGACCGAGGCAATTTGGACAAAGCGGAAGAGTATAGCCGCAAAGCGCTAGTCATTCACTTTAAGCTTTATGGTGAAAATCATCCAAAGGTGGCAATCAGTTATAGCAATCTAGGACTAATCTACAAGCAAGGCAAATTAGGCCAGGCAGAAGAGTATACTAGCAAAGCGCTTGCCATTAGCCTTAACCTTTTTGGAGAAAATCATCCTGATGTGGCAAGGGATTACAATAATCTGGGGGCAATCTACCATAAGCAAGGCAAATTAGGCCAGGCGGAAGAGTATACTAGCAAAGCGCTTGCCATTAGCCTTAACCTTTTTGGAGAAAATCATCTCAGAGTGGCAAGTTTTTGCAATAACCTGGGAGCAATCTACCAAGACCTAAGTAATTTAGACAAAGCAGCAGAATATATTAACAAAGCGCTTGCCATTAGCCTTAACCTTTTTGGGGGAAATCATCCCGCTGTGGCAATTTATTACAATAACCTGGGAGGAATCTACCGAGAGCAAGGCAATCTAGACAAAGCAGCAGAATATATTAACAAAGCGCTTGTCATTAACCTTAGCCTTTTTGGTGAAAATCATCCTAAAGTGGCAATCTGTTACACCAACTTAGGAGCAATCTACCGAGAGCAAGGCAATTTAGGCGAAGCACCAGAGTATATTAACAAAGCGCTTGCCATTAACCTTAGCCTTTTTGGGGAAAATCATCCCGCTGTGGCAACTTGTTACAATAACCTGGAGGGAATCTACCGAGAACAAGGCAATCTAGACAAAGCAGCAGAGCATATTAACAAAACGCTTGCCATTAACCTTAGCCGTTTTGGGGAAAATCATCCTGATGTGGCAAATTGTTGCAATAAATTGGGAGCAATCTACCACGGACAAGGCAATTTAGGCAAAGCAGCAGAGTATATTAACAGAGTGCTTGCCATTAACCTTAAGCTTTTTGGGGAAAATCATTCCGAGGTGGCAACTTGCTACAACAACCTAGGGGGAATCTACCAAAGCCAAGGCAATTTAGACAAAGCGACAGAGTCTATTAACCAAGCGCTTGCTATTGGCCTTAAGCTTTTCGGTGAATATTCTCCCGAGGTGGCAAAAGATTACAATAACCTAGGGCAAATCTATCATGTGCAAGGCAATTTAGGTCAGGCGGAAGAGTCTATTAAAAAAGCGCTTGCCATTGACCTTGAGCTTTTTGGTAAATATTCTCCCGAGGTAGCAAAAGATTACAATAACCTAGGGCAAATCTACCAAGAGCAAGGCAATTTAGACAAAGCGAAAGATTATAGTAACAAAGCACTTGCCATTGCTTTTAAGCTTTTTGGTGAAAATCATCCCGAGGTGGCAAATTTTTACAGTAATCTGGGATCAATCTACAAAGAACAAGGCAACTTATGCAAAGCAGCACAATATACTAAAAAAGCGCTTGCCATCGACCTTAACCTTTTTGGTAAATATTCTCCCGAGGTAGCAAAAGATTACAATAACCTAGGGCAAATCTACCAAGAGCAAGGCAATTTAGACAAAGCGAAAGATTATAGTAACAAAGCACTTGCCATTGCTTTTAAGCTTTTTGGTGAAAATCATCCCGAGGTGGCAAATTTTTACAGTAATCTGGGATCAATCTACAAAGAACAAGGCAACTTATGCAAAGCAGCACAATATACTAAAAAAGCGCTTGCCATCGACCTTAACCTTTTTGGTAAATATCATCCCGAGGTGGCAATTTATTACAATAACCTAGGAAGAATCTGCCAAGACCAAGGCGATTTAGTCCAGGCCGAAGAGTATATTAACAAAGCGCTTGCCATTGGCATTAGGCTTTTTGGTGAAAATCATCCTGATGTAGCCATTCGTTATGATAACTTAGGACTAATCTACAAAGAGCAAGGCAATTTAGGCAAAGCGTTAGACTATAGCAACAAAGCGCTTACCATTAACCTTAAGCTTTTGGATGAAAATCATTCCGAGGCGGCAATTCATTACAATAACCTAGGAAGAATTTATCAAGGCCAAGGCAAGTTAGACCAGGCAATAGAGTTTATTAACAAAGCACTCACCCTCGACCTTAAGCATTATGGAGGAAATCATCCCAGGGTGGCCACTCGTTACAACAACCTAGGGCTCATTTACCAGGAAAAAGGCAATTTAAGCCAGGCAGAAGAGTTTATTAATAAGGCACTCACCATTGATCTTAAGCATTATGGAGAAAAACATCCCAGGGTGGCAATTCGTTACAACAACCTAGGAAAAATCTACCAAAATCAACGCAATTTAAGCCAGGCCGTAGAGTTTATTCAAAGAGCGCTCGCTATTAACCTTGAACTTTTTGGTAAATATCATCCCGAGGTGGCAAATTGTTACAACAACCTAGGATTGATCTACCAGCAAGAGGGCAACTTAGTCCAAGCGGAAGAGCTTATTAACAAAGCACTCGCTATCGACCTTAAACTTTTTGATGAAAATCATCCCAGGGTGGCAAGAGACTACAATAACTTAGCGACAATCTACCAAGGCCAACATAATTTAGACAAAGCGGCTGAATATATCAAGAAAGCACTTGCCATCGATCTTAAGCTTTATGGTGAAAATCATCCCAGGATGGCAATTTATTACAATAACCTAGGAGGAATCTGCCAAGAACAAGGAAATTTAGGCCAGGCGGAAGAGCATATTAACAAAGCACTTGCCATCGATCTTAACCATTTCGGCGAAAATCATCCCAGGGTGGTAATCTATTACAATAACCTAGGACAAATCTACCAAGCTTTGGGAGGAATCTACCAACAGCAAGGCAATTTAGGCCAAGCGAAAAAGTATACCAAGAAAGCGCTTGCTATTGCTCTTAAGCTTTTTAATGGAAACCACCCTATAGTAGCAATGCTAGTCAATAAGCTAAAAACGCTTTCATAAAGAGGTACTAAAACGTTTAACGATTAAAAATTTGTTTAGCCTAGGATAATATGAAGTTTAATTGATTATTCAAACCCCCTGCTAGAAGAATTTTAAGCAGCAAATAAGCATATGTAAAAAACTTAATTTTTTTAAAATTGCAAGCTTGCATAGGCCTGTAGCCACTCCTATCATTAAGCCCTTTTAACATCTACTAAAGTAGTTTTTAAATGCTAGCACTAACGGTTATTAAAGAAAGATAAACCTACTCAATTTCTAATTCTAGATAAGGAAAAGTTTTCCTAATTAACTCAATTCCATTTTTGCTAATGGGTGAATGCTTCAAAAGTACTTTTTTTAAGCTTGGGCATCTTTTAATCCCCTCTAAAACTCCCTTTTCAGAAAGAGAGTCACATCTAGAAATGTCTAGAAAATATAGATTTTTACAATGCATCATAATATCAATTAAAGCAGCGTCTATAACCAAGGAACGTGAAAGATTTAAAGCGGATAAATTGGGTAACAACCTACCTAGGTGAAAAAAAGCCTCACCACTGACTTTTTGACAATTGGCAAGGCTTAATTCTATAAGGGAAGGGCAGGCTTGAATAATCATTTTTAAATCATTATCGTTAATTTGTATGCAACGCGAGATGTCAAAAGTCTTTAGTTGTTTGAAATGTTGTAGATGAGGCCATATTCCATAGTTTAAATGTTCATTACTGCTTAAATCTAGTTTTAAAAGATGTGGGCAGGTATTTGCTAAGATATTTAAAGCCTCAGCATTAACCCAGGAGCAACGCGATAAACACAACTCTTGCAATGTGGGTGGAAAATCGGCTAGATGATCTAAGAAAATAGCTGACTCACTCAAATCTAATCCTATTAGCTGGGGGGTATGATTGGTCATCATTTTAAAATAAGGATCAGCAGCCATTTTACCTGAAAAAGTAAGGTGGGTAATAGATGAAGAGAGGGTATTGAATACTTCTAAGGCGATCGACTTGTAATGTAGAAATTCTATTGAAAGACGGTTTAGCGAAGTCACCAGAAAACGCACGCCCCAATCTAGCTGATTGATAAACTCTATGCAGCCACTTTTTAAAAGTGGTAAGGAATGATGATGAGCTTTAATCAATATCTCTAATACGTTATTCCTATCTATGTATCGATGTAAAACCCTTTCGCAGGCTTCCCCGAGGGGTGCAAAGCCTAAAATTTTTAGATCTTTGAGAAGGGCCCAAAGCTCCTCTGGCGACTTTTTCCATACATCTTCCGCTATATTTGTCAGGGCAAACTTTTCAATCACCTCCATCGTTTGAGGAAAAATACCATCAATCTTAAGAATACGTCTTTCTACATAAGAGCACTCTTTCATGATACGTCGTCTAAAATAGTAACTATGATGGCTTAATAGTAAGCTATTAAAAAAATATTCTTGCTCCCCGCTTTTAATCGTTAAATCTAAAGGAATAAAAGCTTTTAGAAATTCCATATGCTGATAAGTAGAAGGTATGACCTGATAAAAGAAATGATAAGGAAGATTGGTATGAATATGGGCATCCGTAAACCATTTAAAAAGGGCTTTCATCGGGCTAGGATAGGATTCAATCCAGTGCTCATCATTGCAAGCAGCGAGGAAAAAAGAGACTAAATCCGCAGAATGCCTAGATAGCTGTTCAATAAACTCTTCTTCTTTTTCGATCTTGCTATATTTCATCAAATGAAGCGGTGTCCCTAACGGCATACGCATATTATCGTCAGCTTTATTTTAAGTTTTGTTTTTCACCCATAACATAAAAAAATTTCTATCTCTACATAAAAATCAGCGTGAAATTAATAAAGACCTTTTTCTTTTAGCAAGCGATAAAAAGGCAAGAGAAAGAATAGACCATAAATCTGCATATTTCCATACCTAGTAATTAGCCGAGCTTGTTAAAATAATCGTTACTTTTGGATAAGGTGCTTATATGTCTAAAACATGGTCTATAGAATGCTTAAAAAAACATATTACCCCTATAAACTTGGCTCAAAAAATTGAAGAGCTACGTGAGCAAGGTCAAAAGATTGCCACGATTAATGGGTCCTTCGATTTGCTACATGCTGGGCATTTGCAAATTTTATTCGAAGCTTCTCAGCAAGCAGATATTCTTATTGCAGCCCTTAATAGTGATCAATCGATCAAGCAATATAAAAGCCCTTGGCGTCCTATCATTCCTTTAGAATTTCGCTTGCAAATGATAAGTGCTCTTAGCTTTATCGATTATGTGACCTGGTTTGAAGAAACTAATCCTATTGAACTGCTTAAAATTATTAAACCGGATGTACATGTCAATGGAGCAGAATATGGAGAAAATTGCCTAGAAGCAGAGATAGTTCGCGCGAGTGGCGGGCGTCTGCACCTCGTGAATTTGATTCCTGGCCTATCTACCTCACAAATATTAAAGAAAATTTCCTCGTTACCATCTTAGGAGATCCGATCATGCGTTTGATAGGAACATTTAAAAATCAAAAGCAAGCACAAAACCTTTCTGCTTTCCTTGAAGGCTACGGCATTAATCATCAACTGGAAATAGAGAAGAATACCGATTGGGGTAGCCAAAATTATGGCGATATGATTTATAAACTGTGGGTCATTGAAGAAGAAGACTTAGAAAAAGCCTTGGAAAAAGTGCAAGCTTTTTTAGATAATCCTCAAGCTGCTATGGCGGCTGCTCCTGCCTCAAAAAGTTGGCTAAAAGAGCCTTTGAAAGAAAAAATCAAAGAAGCTCACTTAAAAATGATAGGCCAAAAAAAACTGCAATATGCTAAAACCAGTGGCTGGGGTAAAATTACTACCACCTTATTAATTCTTTGCTCTCTTCTACTTTTCCTTTCTACCTTCACAGCACCTTCACTTAATCGCATCTCTAATAAACTACCCAGCAGCGTGCTATTAAACTCCCCTGTCCATAAAGCTTTGATGTATGATTATCCTTACGCTTACACCATAATGGATAAAATTATTAGTGCTTATGGGATCGAAAGCCTTCAAGATCCTACGGAAATGTCGTTTCAGGAGCAGATCCTCCTTAACACCTTTAATCATACCCCCTACTGGAAAGGACTGTATGCTAAACTGAGTAATCGTTTTTTCACTGCGAATGCTTCCGAAGAGTCTAATCCTCCTTTATTTGAAAAAATTCGTGAAGGGCAAATTTGGCGTTTATTAACCCCTATTTTGCTCCATGATGATATTTTTCATCTATTCTTTAACATGATATGGCTCCTTGTTTTAGGTAAACAAATGGAAGAGCGCCTGCGTCCTAGCCGTTACATTTTATTTATCGTTCTCGCTGGCATATTAACAAATACTCTACAATATTTGATGGGAGGGCCTAATTTTCTGGGATTTTCAGGGGTGCTCTGTGCCATGCTCACCTTTGTCTGGATGCGCCAGAAGAAGGCTGCCTGGGAAGGATATCAATTGCAGGCCTCAACTTTTACATTTATTATGGTATTTATCATTGCGATGTTTGGCATTCAACTGGTATCATTTTTGATGGAAATTTACACAAAATCAGCCTTTTCCCCCGGTATAGCGAATACAGCGCACTTATCAGGAGCTATTGTTGGCCTTCTGTTAGGTAGCCTGGACTTTTTTGCTTATAAAAACCGTTAATTTTTTTAGTTTATGACCGTACGAGATATCATCATTTTAGGCTGCTCAAGTCAGCAACCCACCCGCATGCGCAACCATGGTGCCTATTTAGTACGCTGGAATGATGAAGGGCTATTGTTTGATCCAGGGGAAGGCACACAGAGACAATTTATTTTCGCTAATGTAGCTCCTACAGTGGTGACACGTATCTTTGTCTCCCATTTTCATGGAGATCATTGCTTAGGGCTAGGTTCTGTTCTGATGCGTCTTAATCTCGATAAGGTTACTCATCCTATTCACTGTTATTACCCGGCAAGTGGCAAACGCTTTTTTGATCGTCTGCGCTATGGAACCATTTATCATGAGCTCATCCATGTGGTCGAACATCCCGTCTCTAAAGGGGGGCTAGTTCACGATGATGGTAAATTTCGCATTGAAGCCGTGGAATTGGATCATGGTGTAGAAAACTTAGGGTGGAGAATTACCGAACCTGACACCCGCAAATATGAGCGCAATAATCTGCAAACTTTGGGCGTTAAAGGACCTTTAGTGCGTGAACTGGAGCAGAAAGGTTTTCTGGTCTTAGATGGAAAAACGGTGACTTTAGATCAGGTCAGCCATATTAGGAAAGGCGACAGCCTTGCAGTAGTTATCGATACCCGTTACTGTCAAAACGCCATCGATATCGCTCGCCATGCTAAGGTTTTAATCTGTGAAAGCACCTACTTAGAAGAGCATCAGGAACTAGCACGTAAGCATTTTCACCTAACCGCCAAGCAAGCTGCTACTATTGCCAAAGAAGCCGGTGTAAAGCAACTTATACTCACTCATTTTTCCGCACGCTACCAAAACTTAAGGCCTTTTGAAGAAGAAGCTCGAGCCGTCTTCCCCCAAACTTATATTGCTGATGATTTATTAACATTTCCTTTTCCTAAAAACCTTTAAGAAAAAAATGTATGTTTATCTCTACGGCCCAAAAGTTTTTAAAGCATCTTAAAACCATCAAAAATGCTTCGGAACATACTGTCCGTAATTATGCCATCGATCTAAATGCCTTTAAAATTTATATTGAAACTCACCATTTACCTCCTAGAGCTTCTCAAGAAATAGCACCTAAAATTCATCATAACATGATAGATAAATATTCTACTGCCTATGATGCCCTTATTCCTCTGTCCATGATCGACCGCAAGACCATTCGGGGATTTTTAGCCACACTTACTCAAGGCGGTATCAATAAAAAGACAATTGTTAGACGGCTTTCCTCAATTCGTGCCTTCTTTAAATATGCGTTTGCCCATAAATTTATAAGCATTAATCCTACGGAAGAGCTAGATACGCCGAAAATAGAAAAAAAGCTTCCCACCTCTCTTTCCTACGACCAAGTTTTAAAAATCTTTGCAGCACCGGACCTCTCTACTTTCTTAGGTTTTCGCGATCGCGTAATTATGGAGCTATTTTACAGCTCTGGATTACGCGTCAGTGAGCTAGCTTCTCTTAATCGTCGCGATTTTGATCATCAAAACTTGCTTGTACGCCTTAAAGGTAAAGGAAAAAAAGAAAGAGTGATTCCCATTACCAAAAATGCTGCTCAATGGATTCAAAAATATCTCGAGCATCCTGAACGCCATACTTGTACGGATGGACATAGAGAACAAGTGGACTCCCAGGCAATCTTTTTGAATAAGTTAGGTACTCGACTTACCACGCGCTCAATCGATCGAACATTTGATAATTATATAAGAAATAGTGGCTTAGCCGGCAAAATTACGCCTCACACGATTCGTCACACAATTGCTACGCATTGGTTAGAGAATGGCATGGATCTAAAAACCATTCAAGTTTTGCTAGGCCATACCTCGTTATCTACAACCACTATTTATACTCAAGTATCACCTAAGCTTAAGAAAAAAGTTTATCATCAATCTCATCCCCGTGCAAAAGCTTCATAAGCTAGGGCACAAAAGCTAATTCTTTTTGCCGCTTTGATGGATAATTTTTCCAAAAAAATTTTTATGGTTAAATTTATTTAACTCTGCATCATGCAAAAAAATTTAGGTCATTATTTTGTAATAAGGCTTCAACATACTTCTAAAGCAGCGTAAGGGGTTTAAAAGGGGGTAAAGTTAATCCTGAATTTTAGTTGCGAGTTATCTGTATTCTAGGTAATATAATAAGGAAAAAATCTAAAATTTATTATCTTATGCTGACTTTAAATAAAATATCTAAAAGCTTTGGTAGCCGCGTCCTATTTGAAGAAGTTATTATGACTTTTAATGCGGGGAATCGCTATGGCTTAACAGGGCCTAACGGAGCAGGAAAAACTACTTTACTTAAAATCATTATGGGCGTGGAAGAGGCCACAAGTGGAAGCATTACTCTGCCTGACCGAGTAGGGATTCTAAAACAAAATATCGAAGCCTATAGCGATATTAAAGTGGTCGATGTCGTAATCATGGGTAATAAACGCTTGTGGGATGCCTTTAAAGAACGTGACGCTCTTTATGAAGTAGAAATGACAGATGATGTAGGCATGCGTCTGGGGGAAATAGAAGGAATTATCGCCGAAGAAGATGGCTATTCTGCTGAATCTAATGCGGAAATTTTATTAGCAGGTATGGGAATTGCGGAAGAATTTTTTTATCTTAAAATGCATGAGATTCCCTTAGACCATCAATTTAGAGTGCTACTATGTCAAGCTTTATTTGGAGATCCTCAAGCCTTGCTGCTGGATGAACCTACTAACCACCTCGATTTAGAGTCTATTGGGTGGCTGGAGAACTTTTTGCACGGTTATAAAGGCGTGCTTATTGTGATCAGCCATGATCGCCATTTCTTGAATTCGGTGACTACCCATATAGCGGATATCGATTATGAGACTATCATCCTTTATCCTGGCAACTATGATGATATGATTGCAGCTAAAAGTGCAGTACGCGATCGGGCGGAAGCAGATGCTAAATCTAAAGAAAAAAAGATTGCTCAACTGCGCGAATTTGTGTCTAAATTTGGCGCCGGAACACGTGCAAGCCAAGTGCAGTCACGCCAACGGGAAATTTCTCGTTTACAGCCTCAAGAGCTAAAGAAAACAAATATTCAACGTCCTTACATCCGTTTTATACCCACAGAAAAGCAGCCAGGTAAAATTGTATTGAAAGTAGACAATATACAAAAAGCTTATGATGGACCGGCGGTTGTTACCAATTTTTCTTTAGAAATTGCTAGGGAAGATAAAATTGGTATTATCGGTAATAATGGCCGCGGAAAGACGACTCTGATTAGAATGCTAGCACAAGCTTTATCTCCTGATAAAGGAAATATAGAACATGGCCATCAAGTACAGATCTGTTATTTTCCACAAAATCATATGGAAGCTGTAGACAAAAACGTTAAGCAAACAGCGTTTGAATGGCTTAAAGAAAGACGCCCTGGTATCTATGATCAAGATATCCGTAGTGTAATGGGCAAAATGCTATTTGGTGGAGACGATGCTTTTAAGCCGGTAGCTAGTCTTTCTGGTGGCGAGACAGCACGCCTGATTATCGCGGGTATGATGTTAGCCGAGCATAACGTTCTTTTGCTGGATGAGCCTAATAATCATCTCGACCTAGAGGCTGTCTCTGCGTTAGCATGGGGATTAAATGAGTATAAAGGCACAGTAGTAGTCGTCAGTCATGATCGTGATCTGATCTCTCAAGTAGCTAACAAAATTATTGCTTTTGAAGAAAATGGTATCCAAGTATTTGACGGAAATTTAGATGAATATTTAGCTGTCAAAGCAGAGAAACAAAAAGCTTAAGATTCCTCAAGGCCAAATGTTTATTAAAAGAAAGTTCTTATCATTTTCTATGGAAAAACAACATAAAAAATGTGCAGAGCTTTTATTAGCCATTTACAAAAGCAAAATTGCCTTCCAACCTATAGAGGAGATGTTAACTCATTATCATGAGCTACAAGGATGGATGCAGGCGGAAGATAAACTCTCCTCGGATGCTAAAGAGATCGCCAATCGTTATCATTACCATCTTAAGTTATCTAATCGAAAAGTTCGAGAGCATCATTTATTGCCATCTATCCGGCGAGGAGATCGAGCGCAAGGAGAGAAAATATGGCCCATCTCTATCTATTTAGACTCTTTAAGATCAGCTCATAACGTAGGGAGTATTATTCGAACCACCGAAGCTTTTGCTTTAGGAGCTATCTATTTCTCTGAGCATACTCCCTATATAAACAATCAACAGGTGCAAAATGCTTCTATGGGAACCTTTCAATGGATAGAGTGCCACCCTAGCTGTAAAGCAACTGATTTGCCTCGTCCCTTGATTGTGATGGAGACAAGCCCACAAGCTATATCTTTATATGACTTTGTTTTTCCTGAAACCTTTACCTTAGCCTTAGGCAATGAAGAATATGGTTGCTCAGATGAAGTTTTAAAGATAGCTGACCACCTTATTGAAATCCCCCTGAGAGGCCGTAAGAATTCATTAAATGTGGCAAATGCCTTTGCCATAACTGCTAGCGAAATTTATAGGCAAAAGAAGGAAGATCATGGCCAAAAAAGCACCTAAAAAACAACTTCCCCTACAAGCAAACGCACCCTTACACATCCGCACCTGCTATCCATCTCCTATTTTAGAAAGCATAAATGATAAGACGGATGAGGAAAAAATTAAACTGATCGCTGAAAAGTACACCGAGATTCTACAAATACTAGGGCTCGATTTATCTGATGATTCCCTGCAAGATACTCCAAGCCGTATTGCTCGTATGTATGTTAAGGAGATCTTTTCTGGGCTTAAAGATGATAACTTTCCTGAGGTGAGTTTTTTTGAGAACAAATATGAACCTTCTAAAAGGGAAGATGCTAATATTATCCTAGTAAAAGTTAATTTTACTAGCTTTTGTGAACACCACTTTGTTCCTATGCGCGGCTATGCGTATGTCGCTTACATCCCTCATAAAAAATTGATCGGCTTATCAAAAATCCCCCGTATCGTGCGTTTTTTTGCTAAGCGACCTCAAGTGCAAGAAAGATTAGCTGCGCAAATCGTAGATTCGCTTGCTCATCTACTTGATACTGAGAATGTAGCTATTTCGATTATTGCAGAACACTACTGTGTCATTGCTCGCGGCATTGAAAATGAACATAGCCACACGGTCACTAATATTCTGCGAGGTAACTTTCAAAATAATGAGGTAGTGCGCCGGGAATTTTTTGAAAGCATTAGGATGTATAATAATACGCCTGTGTAAGGCAGGGATAATAGCATTAACTATCTTGCTATTTTATCCAAAGGATAAACTTAAAAACCCATCCTAGCTAGAGGTAAAAAACTTTTCGATGGGCTTTTTTGCTCGCCATGCAAAAATTCATCCCACGCATGCACTAAAAAGTATTCACCCTATGCTTTTGATAGGCCTTTAGGTAAGAAAAGCAGCTCAGGAAAATCTAATTTGCTTTTTAAGCAACTCTTTATGTAATCGTATACCTAATAAAAAGCTTGTTTTAAGAAGAGAGCCAGCTTGAAAAAAGCTAATTTCTTGAATAGATAAGAAGAAAAATAAAAGTCTGGGAAGATTTTAAGCCGGATTCTGTCTCACGGCCTTGTGACCGTTGGGCAATCATTCATCTAGGCACATTATCACTAACATGCTCAAGCGACCCTTATAAAGCATAGCGGAGAACTATAAAGCTTTAATTCGGTCTTGCTTCGGATAGGGTTTGTCATCTCTTGAGTCTCCTCAAGTAGAGCTTCCTCTTAAAGTTAGCATTTCACCCTGTCTATTTAACTAGAAGTTAAACAGCGGCATATTTTCTGTTACACTTTCCGTAGCCTTACGGCCCCCAGCTTTTCGCTGGTATCCTCTCCTATGAAGTCCAGACTTTCCTCCCTTACTTAAAAAGTAAGAGCGATTGCCTCTCTTCCCAGACATGCTTTTATTCACTTGAAGTGATTATGGGTAGATATTTCCTAAAGGACAAATAAACTTAAAGGCTTAACTGTAGGGTTTACTGCTTTAATAGTAAGTAAACGCTTAGATTAAACTTAACTTTTTATTTTTGTAGAACGGCGACGACGCGTCTTTGTAGCCACACTTGTACCTTCAAGTGCTTCGCTTTCTTGCCAATAATGAATACGTGCGCAATGCTCACAGAAGACTAAACGCTCACCTTTTCGTACTAGGTTTTCATCTTGAGCTGTTAACATAATGTGGCATCCACTACAGCAACGGTTTTCAATAGGAACAACCACGCGGTCTTTTTTATTGCGCAGTAATCTCTCGTAGATGCGAAATGTTTCGGGATCAGCCTTAAGGACAAGCTCATCACGTTTTTGCTTGAGTTGTCTTCCCTCAGCATTAATTTCACGAATACTTTCCATAATTTCAGCTTCAAGAGCTTTACTACTTTCGCTAGTTGCTTCAAGGCTTTGAGTAAGATTTTTCAGATGGTCTTCTTCTATAGCTAGCTTGTCATAAAGGTCACTTAATCGCAATTCTTTAGCTATACGTTCTCGATCTACTGCCGACATCTCTTGGCTTAAAGCATTAAACTCTTCTACCTTTTTTACATGATTTTGTTGCGCTTCCAGCTTCTTTAGCTTAGCGACAATGTCATGATGCTCACCTTCCACAAGACGTATATGCTTTTTTAATTCTGCAATTTCCGATTCTTTTACAAGAGATTGGTGTTGCAAGTCCGATTTAACAGAATTAATATTATGCAATTCATCTTGGCGCTCTTTTTTGAGCCTCATTAATTGAATAAGCTGCATATCAAATTCTTGTATTTCTAAAATTATGTTAAGAGCTTCTTGCATGCTTTTTCCTACGCGTTGTAAAGGTGGCCTTAATCAGGTCTTTGCTATTTTGCTATAAAGCATAGTTCCTTCCAGGATAATTCTCAAGAAAAAAGTCTGAAAAAGTTTATTTCTGAATGAACCCATCTTGTAAAGAAAGCCAGCTAGAAGAAATGCAAAAGTTAAAAGAATTTTTATAGAAAAACAAAAAAAGCTTTACTTAATCGATATAAATTATTTTTTACACCCTCTCCTTCTCTCAATCAGCTTAAAATGACTCAAATGGCTTAATTTTTTAAAATTTTCTCAATTGTTTTTCTTTTCTTATTCCCTCTTAACTTTCAGCTTCCTTGATAAAAAAACCTCAATTCAAACTCAAAGGTTTTATATTTAGATATTTATCTATTATTAAATTTTGCTTTTTTTTTAATTTAGTCCATAAACTTGGTTATCTTCTTCAATCGATAAAAATCCTTCTTTTATATTTCTTAACCTTAAAAGTAATCTCATTTACAAATTTGCATATTTAAGATAAATTGGTTCCTCTTATGATCCTTAATGAGGAGCTTGCGTATGACATTATTAGACAATTATTTTGCAAAAAGTGCCCCCAGCGAACGTAATAAAGCTACTATCGCCTACTTAGCAGCTTTAGATTATATTGAAACAACAGCCCCTCAAATCAGTGCGAGCATCTTGCAAGAACTTAAAGATCAACGCTCATATCTTAAGCTTATTGCTTCAGAAAATTTTTCTTCCCTAGCTGTTCAACTAGCTATGGGAAATCTTCTGACAGATAAGTATGCCGAAGGATTTGCCCATCATCGTTTTTATGCAGGCTGCGAAAACGTCGATACAGTTGAAGAAATAGCCATCAAAGAGCTTAAGTCTATTTTTGGCTGCGAAGAAGCTTATGTCCAGCCTCACTCTGGAGCGGATGCTAATTTAGTTGCTTTTTGGTCTATTCTTGTGCAACGTGTGCAAAATCCTACCATTGAAAAGCTAGGTAAAAAAAATCTCGATGAATTAGCTCCCCACGAATATGAAAATATTCGTCAACTGATGCTTAATCAAAAAGTCATGGGAATGTCTTTAAACTCTGGAGGGCATTTAACACATGGCTACCGGCATAACATATCCAGTAAAATGATGAAAGCTGTTCTTTATGATGTGGATCCCTCTACTGAGCTTTTAGATTACTCACAGCTTGCAAACATGGCTAAACAAGAGAAACCTACTATTCTTTTAGCAGGTTATTCAGCTTATCCTCGCAGAATTAACTTTGCTAAAATGCGTGAAATAGCAGATAGCGTGGGGGCCGTGTTAATGGTCGATATGGCTCATTTTGCCGGATTAGTGGCGGGGAAAGTATTCACTGGTGAGTTTAATCCTATTCCTTATGCCCATATTGTCACTTCTACCACCCACAAGACCCTGCGCGGACCACGTGGTGGCATTATCCTATGCACTAAAGAATATATCGACATTGTCAATAAAGGATGCCCCCTTGTCCTGGGAGGTCCTTTGCCCCATGTGATAGCTGCAAAAGCTATTGCTTTCAAAGAGGCTAATAGCAAGGCATTCTGCGATTATGCACAAAAAATCGTGGATAACATGCAAGCCCTTGCTGCTCAATTTCGCAAAAGAGGGATTCGATTAGTGACAGGAGGAACAGAAAATCATTTGCTAATTTTAGACTTAACTCAATATGGGTTGACGGGCAGACATGCTGAGACGGCACTACGCCAAGCCATGTTGACTGTCAATCGTAATGCCATACCTTTTGACAAAAATGGACCCTGGTACACTTCTGGCGTCCGCATGGGAGCAGCAGCAGTCACAACGTTAGGATTAGGTGTTGAGGAAATGGCTGAAATCGCAGATATCTCTGCTGATATCCTTACTCATACTACCCCCATTATAAATAACAAAACCGGGCAACCCAGTAAAGCACAAGCAATCGTAGAGCCTGTAATTTTAGAAAGATCCCGAAGCCGTGTAGCAGAACTTTTGCAGCACTATCCTCTTTATCCTGAAATCATTGTAAATGATGCTTGATTTTGCAAGCTAAAATAAGGATAATAAGGCTTAATTTAATCTTCGGAGAAGACATCCATGGCTAAAGCAGATAAAGAAAAAGATAACTATAGCAGCATACCTTTTATTAGGCTCGAAGATCGTATAGATAGCGTAATCCTTGAATCCCGCCGCATTTTTTTAAGTGATGCGGTTGACAGCAATTCAGCCGAAAGCATTATTCGTAAGCTTTGGTATTTGGAACTTACGGCTCCAGGAAAACCTATTTTATTTGTAATCAATAGCCCCGGTGGTTCTGTCGACTCAGGATTTGCTATTTGGGATCAAATTCAACTTATGAAATCTCCTGTTACAACTTTAGTGTGCGGCTTAGCAGCCTCTATGGGCTCTGTATTAAGCCTTTCAGCCGCTCCGAAACGACGCTTTGCTACCCCTCAGTCAAGGATTATGATTCACCAACCTCTGATTGGAGGGGTGATTAAAGGCCAAGCGACTGATTTAGAGATTCAGGCAAAAGAAATGCTTAAGACGCATGAAGCTCTGATAAGACTTTACATGCATCAGACAGGTAAAGACTATGAAACCATTCAAAAAGCGATGGATCGCGATAACTGGTTAAGCCCCCAAGAAGCCCTAGAATTTGGCTTGCTAGATGGCATTGTTCATTCTATAGACGATTTAGAGATGTAAAAATAAAAGAAACTTCCTGATAAGCATTAAGAACGATTACTTTTTTAATTTCTTTTTTTTCTTATCGGTGATCTTCTTTTAATTTTTATTAAATTTATTCATGCTATTTAATTTTTCAAAATATTCAGGATGTGGAAATGATTTCATCCTTTTTGATAATCGAACTTCTAAGCTTCCTGCTTTAACCCCTACCCTTATCCAAAAATTGTGCGCTCGTCAAAAAGGGATTGGAGCAGATGGGGTTATTCTTTTAGAAGCATCGCAAAAGGCTCATTACAAAATGCGCATTTTCAATGCCGATGGTAGTGAAGCCGAAATGTGCGGAAATGGTATCCGCTGCCTATTCAAGTTTATTCAAGAATGTGGCATTCAGGAAGAGTGGCTAAACATTGAAACTTTATTTAGTACTTTGAAGGTTAGCTCTGAGGATGAGGATGTAGCAGTACAAATGGGCAACCCTTCTGAAATACGATGGTCGCTTGATCTTTTTCCTTGGACAATTCATTATTTGGATACGGGCGTGCCTCACGCGGTAATCTTTACGGACAAACTCGAGCTCTTAAATCTTAATGAATGTGGGCGCACCATACGCTTTCATCCTCTCTTTGCTCCGCGCGGAGTTAATGTAAACTTTGTACAAATAGGTGACCAGGGCATCCTTCATGTTAGAACCTATGAACGCGGGGTGGAGCAAGAAACACTTGCCTGTGGAACAGGAGCTACTGCAGCGGCGTTAGCAGCTGCCAAGCTTCATCAATTAGAAGGCCCCTTAACTGTGAAAGTCCGCTCGGAAGATTTTCTGAAAATTGATTTTGAATATAATAAGGGCTGCTTTACCAAGGTGCGTATGATAGGGCCTGCAAAGCTAGTTTTTAAGGGGACAGTAATTCTTGAACATGCGCTGGAATGACTTCTTTTAAAACTTCTAAGTTATAGCCACCTTCCAATGCCGATACTAAGCGACCTTTACAATACTTTTCTGCTAAATCTTTAACAATTTGTGTCAAATCTACAAAATCTGGTGTAGTCAAATTAAAGCCTCCTAAAGGATCCTGTGCATGTGCATCAAAACCTGCCGAAATAAAAATAAACTCGGGTTGAAAGCTTTTTGTACTTTCCATAAGCTGGTAACTAAAAATTTCTTTAATTTTCTGTCGAGGATTCTCGTGGGGCTCGATAGGAAAGTTAAGATTAAACCCTTTGCCAGCCCCTCTTCCCCCTTCCTGGCTTAAACCTGTACCCGGATAGATTCTTTTATTATGGGTGCTAAAGTAAAAAACTGTAGGATCTTCATAAAAAATATCTTGTATACCGTTGCCATGATGAACGTCCCAATCTATAATTAAAACTTTTCGCAATCCGTATCTTTGGCAAGCATAGCGCGCACCGATGGCTACATTGTTATATAGGCAAAAGCCCATGCCCTTATCCATACAGGCATGATGCCCTGGTGGACGCACTAGACAAAAAGCATTGCGTGCTTGGGCAAGCATAACGCTATCTACAGCATTTAATACAGCACCAACAGCATGGCGTGCAATTTTTTCAGATGCAGGACATATCTGTACATCTCCGGTAGAAAGTTGAAAAGAGCCATCTTTAGAGCCACTATAAATACATTGCTGAATATTATCTTGCACTTCCTGTAGATAGCCAGGAGTATGACACAACAAAAGCTCATTTTCTTCTGCTAGGCGAGGCCGAAGAACACCTCCTCTTTTTAATAGCCCTTGAGTTTGTAAAGCTTGCCTACTTACTTTAAACCTATAAGGAGATTCAGGGTGGCTAGACCCTGTGAGGTGATGAGTAAAGAGAAAGTCTTCTACAATGAGGGTAGATAGCATATAGGCCTGCAAGTTATTAAAAAAGTAAAAGATAAAAAGTAGAACAGTGATGGTACTTTTTTTAGGATACCATCACCATGCTAGACCTTCTTTCCGATAAGCAAACCAAGCTTAGCCATATGATATACAAATGGCTAAGATGCTTGATGGACGAGGGCAGCTTGAAGCCCATTCCTCCCTTTACCTTTGTAAAGCTCATTAAACAGTTTGTTTTAAATAGAGGGGTCCATCGTTTTTAGCCAATTAAAGCAGCATCGTTTCTAAAAGCTCCTTTAATATCGGCTATCAAAGTGTCTCTTATCATTTCTGCTTCCCTAAGGGCAGGGATTGGAAGCTTGGTTAGCCCTTTACCTCCTACTTGATTATACAAGTCAATAGAGCCTGTATTAGCTTTAAAAGCTTTATCCAAACGGCCTTTTTCCCAATAAAGCTTAGTAAGATAGTAGCTAGATTTAGCACAAATTCTTAAGTCCGTTTCAGATACCTCTACGGCTTTTTTAAAACAGTTTTTTGCTTTTTCTAAATCTTTAAAAGGGCAATTTTTATCTAAGTAAAGCTCCCCTAATACTAGGTAAGCTTCCCCAGCCTTTCTGTGCCCTGATTCCCTCATTTGAATGGCTCCTTGAAAAGAGGCGCCCTGTTCAAGCCCACCTTTTTCAAGCCTTCCTAAAGCTTTTTGATAATACATTACGGCTTCATCTTCTTTAG
Organism: Neochlamydia sp. AcF95; assembly: GCF_018342455.1. NCBI lineage: Bacteria > Pseudomonadati > Chlamydiota > Chlamydiia > Parachlamydiales > Parachlamydiaceae > Neochlamydia > Neochlamydia sp. AcF95. The sequence goes on from NZ_JAEMUC010000018.1 coordinate 20,857, forward strand.
AAGCCGCCTGGGCTAGCTTAAGATAAACTCTACCTAATTGAAGATTGCAATACCTTTGGTTAGTTACATCTTGCTCTTTTCCTGGCGGTGCAAACCTTTTTTCTTGAAATAAATCTAAATAAAGCTTTTCTGCTTTTAACAAATCATCTTTATCCCCTTCTATAAGAAGCCAGCCTGGCCCTTGCCTTTGGAAAATTAGAAGGTCTACAGGATTTGGATTTTTATAGACATCAGCATTTTTTGCTATCTCTTTTTGAATGTCAACGGCTTTATTAAAATATCTTTCAGCTTGCTCCCATTCTCGTGCATGAAAATGGATAATACCTAGATAATGGAGCGTTTGAGAGTAAAGCGCGGGAAGCTCTTGATGATCTTTTAAAATCCTGCAGATTTCTTCAGCTTCTTTATCTTCAAGCTTTAACCCTGCAAGCTCTAAACTTCTCTCAAAGGCCTGACGGGCTTCAAAAAAATTATTAGATTGCAGATAATAATTGCCTAGCACATTATAAACATGCACAAAGCAATGCTTTAATTCATGAGCTAGTTGATGTTCTGTGGCATATTTTGAAAGAAATCTCCATTGGTTTTCAATAGCTTTTGCTTGGTGGTGGCTATCTTTGGAGACCATATTCAAGCTGTAATTATCCTTAAGCATGCCTAGAAAGTTTTTTAAGACCTGTTCGGTCTTCTTTCCTTCTTTACTCATTTTCTCAAGAAGCAACTCTTGCAAGGAAGAATGAATTTCCCATGCTTCAGCTCCCTTTCTAGCAATCAACCCATAACCCTCTAGCTCATCCAATAAAGAGGTTAGCGACTTAGGACTCTTTAGATGGCTTTTACCCCAAAGCTTTAAAAGAGACTCCTCAATAAAATAAGGATTTAAGAAAGGTATAATAGTAAAGAGCTCTTTCGCTTCACTTCTTTGTTTTTCACATGCTTCTATGCTTAAAAGTAGCACAGCTTTTAATATCTGGCTAGTCTCAGCTAAATGCATAGAAGTTTCTTTGGATACTCCCATCAAGCTCCTTAGTTTATCAGTATAAGTACTTACTATAGAATCAAACGAAGCAGATGGCTTAGCGGCTTTTAAGTAAAGCGCCGCTTGCTTTAAAGCGAGAGGCAAATAAGAAAGCTGCAAGGCAAGATCACGTTTTGAGTTGCTGGCTTGATTAAGAGCCCAATGATCACTACCGAGATTGAGGTGGAAAATCTCTAGCGCTTCATCTTCACTGATATGATTTACTTGCATATCAAAAGTTTTCACTTTATTTAGCTTTTCGCGGCTCACCATTAAAATCCTACCCTTAGAATCCTGAGGAAGGAAAGCTTGCAGCTCCTCGTAATTCTTCGGATCTACGTTATCAATCACAAAAAGCCAATCAGGCCTTTGGGCAAGCTTCTTATTGACTTCACTAATAATCACCTCTTTTTGAGCTTTCAATGGCACATGAACGCCTAGCTCTACGGCAAATTTCCTATAAGATTCAAAAAAGCTTTCCATGTCTTGCATATCTCCAAAGAATGGAGTACTTATCTTATCCTGCTGGCCTTTCATTTTTTGTTCATAATGCTCTATATATTGCTTAGCTAAAACAGTTTTTCCTGAGCCACCAATTCCTGTAATCGCCAGCTTTTGAGGAATAGCTTGTTGAGAGCTAAAACTTCCATCTAACTTATCAATATTTTTTGTCTGCACCCATACCTCTTTGTGAGATAAAGTTTCCTCTGGCACGCTAATATGATTAATTTCTACTTTTAATGATTTTTTTACCTGATCAGTGAAATGTGAGCGAAGCAAATGATAAGCTAGGCCACTAACAGGTATCCACAACCACTTCCTAGACATCTCAAAAGGAGTCATATTCTTAACATCTTGACATTTTTTGCTTACAAACGTTTGAAAAGTTTCTCCTGGCCCATTTTTATCACTTTTACCTTTTATTTCCCTATGCAACTTCTTTAATTCTCTAAAAACTTTAGAAGAACTTGGCTGAGGCTTAACATTTAGCTTTCTACTATAAAAGCGTTTGCCTCTAGGCCAAGGAAAACAGCTCTTCTGGTTAGAATGACTTCGTGAAATGGCATATTTGGACATTCTACCATTGCTAACTGCTGGTACCAATGGATGACTTACCTGAAGACTTTTTAAAGCCACAGGAATCGAGGTAGAGTGAAAAAGAGCAGAGGAAATAGGTTTATTGGCTGCCCGTGCAGTTATCCCTATTTTAGGATAAAGGCTCTTACTTAGCGAAGAAGCTGATTTAGAAGAAGAAATTGACATATTATTAAACCCCTTTAGATTAAATGTTCATTATTCGCAAAGCAATGCTTAAAAAATTAACTTCACAAATAAGCATTTATTTTAACTTTTATTAATTTAAACATCAATTAAATTAAAGTTTAAAACTCTTAATTATTTAAACTCTAATTAAGATATACCTAATTAAAGATAGTTCTTTAAATAATAGAGAGTTTAGGTTGCGTAGCACAAACTGTAGGTATATAGTAAGCGGCCATGGAGTTTATCAATTATTTTCTGATGAGTAGAACTAATTCTAGAGTTTATATTTACTTAATCATATATTGAGTAGCATGCAATCTTCATACGAACAGCTATTTAAAGAGAATGCAGAACTAAGGGTTGAAAATGTTCAGCTTCGAGCGGAAAATGGGGAGTTAAAAGCCGTGATAAATAGATTGGAAAAGATAATCACTAAGCTTGAAGCGCGCATTGCCCAGCTTGAGGCTTAAGCTTAATCAAAATTCCAAGAATAGCTCCAAGCAGCCATCCATTGATCATAAAGCTAATCGTCCAATTACTCCAAAAGTAGAAAATCGACCTTATCATCCTGGTGCTAATCGTCAACTGCTACCTGCTAGTGCGGTTACCTTGCATGAGGTGCGTTGCCTAAAAGTTTGCCCACATTGCCACTCTGCTATGCATGCCACTGATAAGATTTTTTCCATGGCAGCAGATCGAGCTTCCTGAAATTAAACCTTTAATGCATCAAATCGATTTAGTAACGAGCAGATGCCCTTGCTGCCATCTAGAAACACGGCCTGAACTTAAAGAAAATGAGTAATTCTTGCTTGGTTTTAAGACTGGAAGGCTTTATTAATCTGCTGATGGGGCCAACACGCCCAAGGCCTCCAGGCCGTGCGCCCCATGATTAGGGCCTTACTGCCTAGCGTGGCTTTAAGCCAAGGTTTTATTTTTAAAGTTAAAGCTCGCACGCTGCCTTACTTTTTTCGTCTTATGAAACACTCGTTAAAGCAGCTACTACCACTCAGTAGCCTTTGCATATAGATCCAACGAGCTGGCGTCATGCTGCCACTAACGAACATTTGCTAGTACTACGTGTAGGAAATGTGATTGCTTATGGATGAAGAGCTTATCAAAATGGCGTTACTCTAAAAGTGCTAGTCGATCAGAAGATTTATTGCTTAGTAAATGATCGAGGCTAAAGCTATTTATCAAATTGAGGTAAAGATCAAACAGTATTGCTTAAGCTCATTGGCTCCTTAATAGACAAGGGTGAGCAAAACAGCCCCACACCCCTTTGAGGGGTGCACAGCGCCTAGGAACCCTATATGCTAACTTGCAAGTTGCTTATTAAAGATAAACATCCTCTAGAAAAAGGCCAGATCAGCCAGTCTACTTGGCAGCAGTATGGGTATCTTAACTGGCGTTATATACAAGAAGAATTGCAAGGACTGGGGGCTGGAGTAGCACCAAGAAATTGCGGAAGTTTTGCCAAAAGCTTTTAAAACAGATCAAATATTTCCAGGCTTACTTGAAAGATCCTGCTATCCCTATGATCAATAATGCTGCCGAAGAATCTTTAAGAAATCTAGCCATTGTACGTAAGTTATGCCTAGATAACCAGTCTACCTATAGCAAAAGGTGGAAGGGAGCGCTGCATAGCTGTATCGGAACTCTTTATCGACAAGGAAAATCTATTCTAGATTTTCTAGCAGACGCTATCTATGCAGCTTGTATCAAGCAACCTATCCCTATTGCTCAAAAGTCCTATCCTCCTCAGAAAAGGCTTTATATTTTTTTGAAAAAATTTATTTTAATTTTTCAAATAAGTGAATTCTTGCGTGTATAATTCTAGGCTTGGAATAAGAATGTGGAGGCTATGGTATAAAGCTTTTAAGCTGGGATGATATCTCCCATAAATAGTGACAAATATTCTTAGTGATTGGTTAGCAAATTCTGCCGCCTTGAACGAATTTCCTTGTACTTGATAGAGCATAGCCAGATTACTGTAAATAACGGCCACATTAAGATGATTTTTCCCAAGCAATTTAATGTCAATGTCAAGCGCTTGATGGATACACTCAGTAGCTTTCTCCCAATTCCCTTGATCTTGGTAGATTGTTCCAAAGGTAGTGTAAATATCTGCAATGCTAGGAAGATTTTTATCATATAGCTTAAGATTAATAGCAAGCGCTTGATGGACACACTCAGCAGCTTTCTCTAAATTCCCTTGATCTTGGTAGAGTATTCCCAGATTCTTGTAGGTCTTTGCTACATTAGGATGATTTTCCCCCAAAAGCTTAACGCTGATATCGAGCGCTTTCTCAATATATTCTGCCGCCTTTTTTAAATCCCCTTTCTCGTAATAGATTGTTCCTAGATTGTTATAGCGGATTACCACACTAGGATGATTCTCTCCAAAAAGCTTAAGATCAATAGCAAACGCTTGATGGGCATACTTAGCGGCTTTTTCTAACTTTCCTCGAGTTTGGTATATCGCTCCTAGGTTACCATAACATAATGCCAGATCATGGTGGTTTTCCCCAAATAGATTAAAGTTAATAGAGACGGCTTGCTTGGCATGCTCAGTGGCTGCCGCTACCTTTCGGAGTTCTAAGTAGACTGCTGCAAGGTTATTATGATAAATTGCCAGCATAGGATGATTTTCTCCAAAAAGCTTAAGATTAATAGAGATGGCTTGATGGAAATATTTAGAGGCTTTTTCCAGTTTCCCTTGTGCTTGGCAGAGCCTCCCTCGATTGTTATAGCACCTTGCCACTTGAAAATGATTTTCCCCATAAAGTTCAAGATTAATATCGAGCGCTCTCTTGAAATACTTAGCGGCCTTTTCTAGCCTTCCTTGTTCTTGGTAGATTAGTCCCAAATTAGTATAAGTACTTGCTATCCTAGTATGATTTTCTCCATACATTTCACGAAAAGGGGCCAGTGCTTGTCTAATAAGCTCAGCTGCTTTTTTCAATTTCCCTTGTTCTTGGTAGATCCACCCGAGGGTATTATAGCCAATTGCCACCCAAGGATGATTTGCTTTCAAAAGTTTACGGTTAATATCAAGCGCTTTTTTGGCACACTTAGCGGCCTCATCTAATTTCCCCTGCTCCTGATAGATCGTCGCTAAATTGTTAAGGTCTCTTCCTATAATGAGAGGAGTTTCCTCACAGAACAAAAGATCAATTTTAAATGCTTGCATGGCAAGTTCTGCCGCCATGTTTAAGTTGCCTTGAGCTTTGTAAATTAGCGCCAAAGCATTTAAGGCTTCTGAATTTGCTGGATTTAGTCGTATGGCCTCGTGATACCAGCTTTTTGCTTCTTCGTGTTGAAAAAGCCGTAAGGCTATATCTCCTTGTGTCTGCGGTGAGTTATCCTCTAAATTTGAATGTTTAAGAGTGTCTTCATTTCCTGATAAAAAATTTTGAACAGCCTGATAAAAAGGAACAAAGATACGATAAATTGTCTTTATTTTTTCTAATGTCTGAGGATTTAAAGCAAACTGCTTTTGAATAAAGCTAGGATCCTCAAATCCAAATATTTTAAGGATTGGATTCATGATTTCTTGTTGCGCTTGATAATGAGAATATGTCTTAAGCCGCATAAATAGCACTATACTCATCCACCCTCTTAGCTTTGCAGCCGCGCTGTCGTTTATAATCTTTTGCTCGTTTAGTTGATCAATCCTAGTAAACGTATCGGAGGCTTTTACTTTTGCGAGAAGTGCTAGCCGATCCAAAGCCAGATGAGGGAATCGATACAAGTCATTTTTGACTTTAAAAAGCATTCCTTGCCTTTCACCCTCATCAATTTTCGGATTAAAAGCTACCATATCCGTTTCAACCAAATGATGCTTAGCTAAATATTGGCGTAGATTAAGATTGCGTGGATAAGGAGCATTAAGCCCTTCTTGAACTTTTTGCCTATATTGCTCAGTTAGTTCCTCGTTACCTAGCAAATGAGTAAAGTTTAGTAATTCCATGGGAAGGTGAGGCTCTTTTTCATGCCACCACTGGCCTTTTTCATCTTTACCAATATACTGAGCCATTTTTCCAGGAGTTTGTATAAGATCAAATGTCTTACCATTACCTACAGGAATTTTGCAGCCTTTCCCTTCTACCCCTGCCCCATCAAAAGCAAAGCCCCGTGGTGTGATGCCATCAAAAAATTTGATGACTTTTAAGCAAGGAATGTTTAAAGCAGGAAGAATGGTTTCTCCTAAGTTGATAACCTTTAAGTGAAGTAAATTGGTTAGATTTCTAAAATATTTCTTATTTATAGGAGTGTCCTCTTGAATAAGAATCCCAAACTCTAAATCAGAATAAGGCGTCATCTCTTCTCTTGCTAGGGAACCGAAGCCTATCAAGGCATACTCACAAGGAATAGGCCCTAAGTTATCAATTGCTTGCATTGCAAGATGCTCGAAGAAAATTTTCATACGTTTAGAAATATGCCGATAAAGCTTTTTAACATTCTGGGGAGGCGGTGTTTCTGCCAGCGCACAAATCTTCTCTTCTATTTCTTTTCGGAAATTTTTTAATTTTTGGCGATTATATACAAATTGCTTCTCGACTGTCCATGGATCTATAAGTTTGCAGTGATACAATTTGCTAAATGCCTCTTGAATTTTAGTAAGCTTTTCTTTAAGAAGCTCCTGCTTTGCGGCTTGAGAAAGATGCATAGCATAATTATAGAGACCCGCAGCTTGAAGAAAGGTTCTTGCCTTTTCTTTTCTTAGATAAATGTCGCCTAGTTTTTCTATGTAAGCATTTTCTTGAGCAGAATTTTTTTCTTTAATAGCAAACTTTAAAGCTTGCGTATAGCTTTCTTCCGCTTTTCTTATATCTTCATTCGATAAAAGCTCATTACTTTTCAAGCTTTCTAAAGGAATCCCTTTCCATTCATCACTTCGTTCAATTAAGTGCTTCCATTCTTTACATACAAGGATTGCTCGGCATAAGTCTTGGCAACCCAGTTTTTTGAAAATCCCTAAGCTAATCTCTGCATACGGACCTAATTTCAGATAAGGCTGTTTTCTCCCTTCTATTTCCTCAAACTCATTGAATATAAAAGGGTTAATAATAGCTGAATTTTCTAAACTCATTGACTCACCACCTTTTTTCTTAAGTTCAGTTTTATTTCCTTTTAAGCCTATATGCAATCTTATCTCTTTTTCCTTATCTTTTTATCTAGCTTTTCATTAGGTATAGAAGAAAAGAGCCATACTATTTCTTCTGTAGCCAAGTCTACTTAAAAATGAGTTACTTTAAAGATCGGGTTAAGGGATTCTCTCAAGAAAAGACCTCATTCCTCCTCTACCCTTCTTGAAAAGTTTTATAGCTTTACAAAACAAAGAGGATTTACTGGGACAGGGTACGCACGCTAAATAAGCTCCTGATAAAACAGCAAAGCTTCCTACCATTTTCTATATCATTAACTTCTAAAGGTTTCCTTTCTATTATCTTTAACTTTGAGATTGCTAAAAACTCTAATAATACATCTAATTATTGTAAGAGCATGTAAAGGAAAAATAACTTTGCTAAGAGTGTGCTCACATAAAGAGATGAAGGTAGCTTCTTTATTAAGCTGTAGGAAAAACATTAAAGAATGTGTAGGGCGGATTGTTTATAGCTTACTACCCTTAAAAACTGTTTAAAGTTAGGAGGACAATATGGGTCCAATTAAAAAAACATATATAGCCTATCCGCTAGCTAACCTTTATCAGCTAAAAATTTAGCAAATCAATTGTAAAAAAAAGCAGAAGACTCATGAGCATTAAGTTTCCAAGGATTAAATTTTCACTCCCCCCATGCAATCTTATAAAGACTAAATATTCGAAACTATCAATTATTTTTTATAAATTAAGAATTATTTAGAAAATTTAAACGAAAGGGAGGCAAAAAAATTTAGATTAAAAACACACCCTACATACATCCTTAAAAGCTTCTTGTCTATCTATTAAGCTAGACTTTTGGAAGAAAATAAAAAAATTGCTATGTATAATCGTAAAACTTTGATAAATATATTTTTATTAGTAAGAAAAAAATGAAGGAGGCCTTTTATGCCCTTAAAAAAAGGTACAAGCCGTAAAACAATCAGTGAAAACATCCGCACAGAAGTACATCATGGCAAGCCACAAAAACAAGCGGTGGCAATTGCTTTAAATGAGGCCAGAAGATCTGGCGCAAAAATTCCTAAAAAAGGAAAAAATACCAAATAACTGTCAAATATAAGGAGAACAATAGATGGCAGCAATAAAAAAACCAGCCGCTAATAAAACGACGGCTAAAAAAGCAGCAGAGAAAAAGCCTGCTGCAAAAAAGCCAGTGGCTAAACAAGCGGTGGCTAAGAAAACGTTAACTGTAAAGAAAACGGCACCTAAAATTGTTGCTAAGGCATCAGTTAAAAAACCTGCTGCAAAAAAGCCTATAGTAAAAAAAGCTATAGTGAAGAAAACGACGACTGCGGCTAGAAAAAAAGCTGTAAGCCGATAAATTTGCATGACTAACTTTGGTAAGGGTGGTTTTATTGCTTCTTTACCAAAGTTTCTTCTCCCTTATTGCATGTTGTTTTAGTATCATAAAGCTTACCTAGCCCCTTAGCTTTAAAAGAATGCTCTTTCCGCGCCTTCTAAAGTCATGCCTAGAAAAACAGCTGGGATAAAAGCTAACTAAAGAGATGTGGGAAGTTAACACAGACTTAGTGGCTACAGAGTAGGCGAGATGATGAAAAGAAGCTAAAGGAGGAAAACTGGAAATTGATTTGAATATAAAAAAATGCTCGGAGTCGGACTCGAACCGACACAGGATTGCTCCCGAGGGATTTTAAGTCCCTTGTGTCTACCATTTCACCATCCGAGCAAAAGGTAAGCGCTAAGATAACGACATTTGACTTTAATAGCAAGCCAAATGTCGCAATTATTTATTCTTTTTCTTTCTCGGGGTTAGAAAGCCCCTCTTCTAGAGGCTCTTTTATTTCATTTGTTTCGTCCAAAGGTAGAGGAGAAGAAGCAGATTCAGCAAGGTCGTCCCAAAAAGAATGAAAAGAACTATTTTGTTCCTCAGAAGACAAAGGTTTAAATTCTGGAGCAGGCTCTACAATAGGAGGCAACTCACTTTGCTCCTCTTTAAAAAACTCTTCAACTTCTTCGCTGTCTCCTTCAAAATCTTCGGTGAGGCTATGAAGAATTTGAACTTCATCATCTTCTTTAGCTTCTTCTCGGGTATAGAAAGCATTTTTAAAAAGTATGTTTTCTTTGTACCTTCCAATGGTCTCTGAGATTAATGTCGGAGGGGGAGGCAATAATCCACTCATAAAAGGAGCAGGAGGCTGTGCTAGCGGCTGACCTTCTCCTGTTACTTTTCCCTCTGATGAAGAAGCTACATCTAGTTGCCCTACATCTTCAAATGATGATATAGCCTCAGTACCACCTATATCTTCTTTAATTTGCTCTTCTCGGCCCCGGCGACGCCTTTGCTGCCGTCTACGATCACGCTTTTTTTCTGCTCGATTGTCAGTAGCAGTAGTTTGCTCTTCTGCAATCACGTTAGATTCCTCCATGGCCGCTGGGTCCATTTTATCTATAGGCATTTCCTTCACAGCCTTAGTCTCACGTCCTCCTCCTATCTTGATCGAACGCTCCAAGCCCACATTTTTAAGGACCATGCGAGCTTCCCGGACTTCTAGAATCTCATAGTCGTTTACGGGAACAAGAAAAGATTTAGGTTTTTCTAAAGAGCGAAAAAAAATAGCAGTTCCAAAAGAAACGACTTCTAAAGCATCTACAAAATATTCTTCTTGCCCTACATTTTTGCTATTGCGAACAACAATTTTGCACCCTTCCTTAGGCGTAATAACGGTTTCAATAATAGGTTCTCGAGTAAAATCCACAATTAATTCAATCCTGTTTAAATTTGCATATATATTAGACTTTTAAAAAAGTCTATTTAAGAAGCAACCACTTACCTATATGTTAGTATTACTCTTTTGAAGCCATATAGGCTAAAAGCTCAACACATCTACAAGCATACCCCATCTCATTATCATACCAAGCCACAATTTTATAGAAGGTATCGTTAAGAGCTATGCCTGCATCTTTGTCAAATATCGAAGAGTATCTGCTTCCAATAAAATCACTTGACACAACCGGTTCATCACAATAGCCTAGGATACCTTTCATGCGCCCTTCTGAGGCTTTTTGCATCTCTTGGCATATTGATTCATAGCTGGTTGGTTTGCTCAGTCTCACGGTTAAATCGACAATAGAGACATCCACAACCGGGACTCTCAATGCCATACCCGTAAGTTTTCCTTTCACTTGAGGAAGGCATAAAGCTACAGCTTTTGCAGCACCAGTCGAAGAAGGTATAATATTCTGACTAGCAGCCCTGCCTCCTCTTAAATTTTTAGGAGAAGGCCCATCAACGGTAGGCTGGGTAGCTGTCATAGCATGCACAGTCGTCATTAGACCTTCTTCAATTCCAAAACTCTCTAGCAACACTTTAGTAATAGGTGCTAAACAATTAGTCGTACAAGAAGCATTTGACACAATTTTGTCATTTGCTGGATTATATTTTTCCTCATTAACACCTAAAACGATAGTAGCAATTCCTTCCTCTTTCGCAGGTGCTGATATTAGAACTCTCTTAGCTCCCGATTTTAAATGCTTGCCTGCCTCATCGAAAGAGGTAAATAGGCCGGTTGATTCTAAAACATAATCTACTTGAAGATCTTTCCAAGGAAGCTTTTGAGGATCTTTTTCAGCGATAACTTGTATCTTTTTTCCCTCAAAGAGAAGGTATTCTCCTTCGGCTTTAATTTCCCCTTCAAATTTGCCATGTACTGTATCATATTTTAGTAAATAAGCCAAATTGCTGGGAGAAACCACATCGTTAATAGCTACCACTTGTATATCATTTCTTTCGTTAATTAAGCGAAAAACCAAGCGACCAATGCGGCCAAACCCATTAATGGCAATTTTTAGGGGCATAGCTAGATTCCTTAAAAAGTCATAATTATCCTTTTTATCATAGATGAGACTTAAGGAGAAAGTAAAGGAAATAATCTTAGCAAAAATTCACGCGCGTTTATATAAATTAATTTTTTTTATTACCGATTTTATTATACTTATAATAAGTTTACTTCAAAAATAATATATATTTATATATTATTTATTTATAAGTTAATAATAAAAACTAAAAAACACATAATTTGCTAACAAATGGATAAGATTATGCATCAGCTTTCATTAGAGCCTCTTGGCATTCACCCTTTAATTTTTCCTGCCTTTGAGAAACAAGAAGAACAATCTATAGATTCTAGAAGGGATACTACAGTTTATGCAGAAATCGCTTTAAAAATATTCAAAGAACTAGGACTGCAGGATCTATGCCAAACACAATTGGTTTGTAAAGAGTGGAAACAACTAATTGGAAGCAGTTTTTTAGCTAAAGAAGAGACCTATACCTTAGCTTTAAAACATGCTATTCGGAAGAAAGACCTTATTCAAGAAGCCTTTTATATAGAAAAACTCGGGGATATTTATGGGGATAAAGGAACCTCCGAAACTCTTCTGCAAGCGGCAGGACTTTATAATTATGCTTTGCACAGGCATTTTCTATCTCATTCCTTAGAAGGCAAACGAAAGGTTCTTGAAGAAAAGTTATCAAAAGTTCAAGATTTACTTGTTAGAAAATGTAAAGGCAGAAGTGTAGCTTTAGCCACAATAGAGGATCAGTTTGAAAGCAACCGTAAGATATTAAAAGAATTTAGGAAGGAAATAGAGGCAAAAATTCAAGCCTTGTCCGAAACTCCTTCTTTTCAAGAAGTAAGGGAGCTCTATCGTAAAATAGCTCAAGGAATAAAAATCTTTTTTGAACATATAGTGGCACAAAGCCTAGATACCCTAGGGCCTCCCCCTTGTGAATATTCTATGATAGGCTTTGGTTCACTTGCTAGAGAAGAGATGACGCCTTACTCCGATCTAGAGTTTGGCATTCTTATCCAAGAAGATAATGCTATTAATAGAGATTATTTCAGACGTCTAACCACTCTTCTTCACTTAAAAGTGATCAACTTAGGCGAAACGATCCTACCTGCTTTAAATATTCCTTGCTTAAAAGCCATCAGTTTTTTCGATGACATTACGCCACGGGGCTTTGCCTTTGATGGAGCAGGAGTTGAAGGAAAAGGCTGTAAAACTCCTTCGGGCAATGGTAAGACGTTTGAGCTTATCCAAACGCCTGAAAAAATGGCTCAATATATTGGTAAAGATAATGAAAATCAGTGGTGGCATGAAAGAGAGCCACATCTTCCCATGGAACTTTTAAATTTTGCTCACCTTCAAGGTAGCCGCGAATTAACTGAGCAATATAAGGAGAATGTTCAAAAAAAACTTAATGCTCCTTGCCGAAAAGGTCTTACTCTGCGTAAGTACTTAGCTAAATTTCATTTGTTTTTAGCAGATATGAATATTTTCGATCCAGGAATGGGCGATTTAAGCAAGGAGGGTATGCTTTTTAAAGTCAAAGATGATTTTTATCGCTTTCCCCAGTTGGCTTTGGACCGGTTAGCCCTTCTCAAAAAAGTAATGGCTTCCGATACTTTCACTAGGATTGATCAGCTAAACCAGCTAGGAATTATAACGGCTGACGCCGTTAATAAATTAAAAGAGTGGATGAGTATAGCGCTATTTATGCGCCTTAAAACCTATTCTCATTATCAAGCCCAGCGAGAGATGATGAACCCATTGATCAGGCCCTTTAAGTTTGAGGAGCCTACCCTTATCCAAAAGCAGTTTGCTTTAGATCATAAGGCATTAGAAAAAATTAAAAAGATTTATCATATTTTCATTCCATTCCGCCAGGCTATTCAAAAGTTTTTCTTAGGCCATGAAGAGAGACTTACCTCTTCCTCTTTAGATGATGACTCGCCCCAGATCCAGGGAGACATAGCCAGCAGAATATTTCAACATGAAGAGGCAAAAAAGTATTACCTTAAAGCCATACAAGAAAATCAAGAAAACATTTCTGCCCTGATAGCTCTTGGGCTTATCTACGAGAACCAAGGAAATTTAAAAAAGGCCACTGAATACACCCAAAAAGCACTTGCTATTGCTATTAGGCGCGGCGGTGAAATCTGCCCCAGCGTGGCAACAGTTTATAATAACTTGCTAATGATCTACTATGCCCAAGGAAATTTAGAGGAAGCAGCTAAGTATGGTAATCAAGCACTCCAAATTAATATTAATCTGTATGGAAAAAATCATTCCCATGTAGCAAATAGTTATAATAGTCTTGGTTTAGTCTACAAAAAACAAGGGAATTTAGTAAAAGCAAGTGAATCTCTTAATCAAGCCCTTGCAATAGACCAAGCGCTTTGGGGTGAAAATCATTCAATGGTGGCAACAGATTACAATAATTTAGGAATGCTGTACAAAGATAAAGGCAATTTAAAAAAAGCAATTGAATTTATCCGTCATGCTCTTGCCATCAATTTTAAGCTTTATGGTAAAAATCATCCGCATGTAGCTACCTGTTATAACAATTTGAGCCTCATTTATGAGGACCAAGGAAACTTAAAAAAAGCCCGTAAGTATGCTGATAAAACACTTACAATTCAACTTAAGCTCTATGATAAAAATCATCCCCGGGTGGCCATAATTTATAATAATCTAGGGCTTATTTGCGCGAGCCAAGGAAATTTAAAAGAGGCTTTTAATTATATCAATGAAGCTCTCCAGATTAGCCGTAGGCTTCTAGGTAAAAATAATCCGACTGTTGCAGGGCTTTATAACCACATAGGGCAAATCTATCAAAAACAAGGAGATTTAGAAAAAGCCATTCAGTTTATTAACAAAGCCCTCGCAATTAACCTCAAGCTAGGAGGTGAAAATCAACCTTCTGTAGCAATAGATTACCAAAACTTGGGAAGCGTCTACTTAGACCAAGGCTATTTAGAGAAAGCCTTTGAGTATATTAATAAAGCACTCGATATTAATCTTAAGCTTTTCGGGGAAAATCATCCGACAGTAGCAATAAATTACAATACTCTAGGAAGAATCTATCAGGAGCAAGGTAATTTAGAAAAAGCTTTTAAGTATGCCAATAAGGCACTCGATATTAATCTTAAGCTACTCGGGAAAACTCATCCGACAGTAGCAATAGATTACAATAATCTAGGAGGAATCTATCAGGAGCAAGGTAATTTAGAAAAAGCTTTTGAATATATCAATAAAGCACTCGATATTGATCTTAAGCTTTTTGGGGAAAATCATCCTACAGTGGCAATAGATTACAACAATCTAGGAAGAATCTATCAGGAGCAAGGTAATTTAGAAAAAGCCATTGAGTGTGCCAATCAAGCACTCGTCATCAACCTTAAGTTTTTTGGCAAAGACCATCCTACTTTGGCAGGCAATTATAATAATTTAGGAGTCCTCTCCTCTATGAAAAACAAGGACTTTCAGTAAAAGCTATTGAGTGTATTAATCAAGCACTCGACATTCATCTTAAGTTTTTTGGTGAAAATCATCCTACACTAGCATTATGTTATGCTAATCTGGGGAGGATCTATCAAGCCCAAGGAAATTTAGATCTAGCATTTAAGTATGCCCATACGGCATTTAATATTAACCTTAAGCTTTATGGAGAAAATCATCCCGAGACATTGGAAAGCTACAACAGTCTAGAGAGTATCTACCAAGAGCAAAAAAATTTAGCTGTACAGAGCAAAAAATAATTTTTCATAGATAAACCTTCTTAGAAGCACTTGAGAGCAAAAGAGGAATAGAATTAGTTGACATTCATGGCTAGGCAGCAGGCAAATAACAAGTACCTAAGAAGGTGTCCTTGAACCTTTGCTTTTGATCAATGAAAACCAATTCAATAGAAGGAGGAGTATAATGCTTAGGAAGCTATCCTGCTGAGCTGAGCAATAAAGAAAAAGAACAGGAAAAAATAAACTCTTTATTCTGTTTCCTATAAAAAAAGAGGGCGGCCCTATATAAACATTTTAAAAGAGACCCACTAGATGCTATCTTTATCTAAACTTTGCAGGAGGCCAATGAAGACATCTTCTTATGATTTTTCTCCTTAGAAGACAGTCTTTAATTATTTCTCTAGCAGCACTATACTACCCTCTGGCAGCAGAGCGAAGGCTATCTAAATCTTATGGCACGCTGCTAACTGGTATGCAAGAAGAGGTGAAGAATGTAGAGAAGAAAAATATAAATGTATAAAAAACGGATAGGCAATCATAGGAAAATGTTGCCTAAACTAACTCTAAACCTAGTAAAATCGGATCCCTGAAACATTCGCTCCTTTGCTAAAGGCTATTCATACCGTGCAAGCGCTAGCTATGAGCAAGGTTATTTCGGAGGCTTATTGGCTTTAATTTTTTGTTTAGGTTTACCTTTAGCTGTTTTAGAATCCATTAATTTAATCTTACTACTCTTAGCTAAGGGTTTAGGTTTATTCTCCTTAGGAGAAACTTTTACAGCTTTAGATTTGCGTGAGGAAGAATTATCTTTAGACTTCTGAGTAGGCTTTTTAGCTGGCTTAGAAGATGTCGAGGATGCCCCGTTTACATAGATAGCTTTGCTAATTGCTGGATTGTTATCAGCTGTGAAGGCAAAATCTTCTTTTTCTTCTTCATCTTCTCCATCAAAATGATTGATAGTCGTCTTATCAGCTATGTCTAAAAACCTTCTAGACTCTGGCTTGCTTTTATCCTGATCTAACCATTTGGAAGATAAATTGCGTAAAGCTGCCAGCTTTTGATTAATACTCTGAAGATTTTGATCCATGCCATCATGGAGTTGACGCCTACTTGCTAAAAGCTGTCCCTCATTTTCAAATTTAGAAGAGAAGGTTACTGCGGAAGCAGTTAAATCAGGTGTAAACAAAAACAAACGCATAGAAGCTGGCACAGTTGTATAGACATCGGTGGCAATCTGCGGCTCAAACTCTTGCTTAACAGCTTGCTTAGGAGGCCTTCCACGTTTAGGACGAGGATTTAGAGCTTCATTAGAGTAGTAGGTCTTAGCTTTCGCTAGCAAGGCTTTTCTAGCTTGTAAGATATCTTTACCTACTTTTGTATCGAATAGGTGGCGTTTGACCTTTTCTAAAAGCGATTTGGGTAAATCTAAATCCTCTTCGAACACAAAATGAAACTGGTTATTTCTTAACCACTCAATAATACGAATGCGAGACCTTTCTTGGTAAAATTGCTGCCATTTTTCTAATTCAGAAAGATGGTCGTAGATAAACTCAAGAAAGTTTTCCCTAGCTTCTTTGGATTGAATGATTTCTAGTAATTTTTCCTTCGTATCAATATCATACACTTTTTCATTAACGAAACCTTCCATAATCTTTTTAGTTTCATAAAAAGTTAATTTAGGAATAAGAAAGTAACGCTCACTATGCTGGCGCAATTCCTGTTCTAATGCCTCTATCTCTTCCTGAGGTTTATCCAGGTCGACATAAACTATAAAGCCCTCTTGGCGGTCAAGATAAAAATCGCGTTCGTCATCAGACTTTGTAAAAGCTTCGATCAGTCGATGACAACGCAAGATAAGAGGGTTTTGAGCTTCTTTTAGTGTCTTACTCCTCATGGGCAACGATCCTTTAAAAATGTGTATAGATACAAAAAGATCGCATAATTATGCGATCTTTTATACTAGAACTCTATAATAACTAGATTAGGCTCTTAGTTGTCAAGATATTCGATAATACACATTTGAGTATTATCGCCCACACGACGTTGAGCTTTTACAATTCGTGTATATCCACCCGCTCTGCTTGCAAAGCGTGGCCCTAATACACCAAATAGTTTATCAATCACCTGCCTATCTGTATTATAGGCACTTGTGTCCCCTTTACGAGCAGCACGTGCTTCTTTGTCAGTCAACGCATTGAAACGAACCATCATTTCACTAATTGCACGACGCCTGGTAGCTAAAGTGTTTTTCTTTGCTAAAGTGATCATTTTATCGGCATAACGACGTAGCGCTTTTGCTTTCGGCACCGTTGTTTCGATGCGCTCATTTTCGATCAATGATTTTAACATATTGGCAAACATACACCGTCTATGTGAACTGGTACGGCTTAGTTTACATGTATCTTTTCTGTGTCTCATATCTTATTACCTAGCTGCTAATCTTCAACTTTTGCTAATTCTTTTCTACCTTTTTTGTCTTCATTGTAATGCTTGATCTTATCTTTCACATTATCATGTGTAATACCATAGCGAGAAAGATCCATGCCAAGAGATAAGTTCATTTCATGAAGTTTAGCTTTAATTTCATTTAAAGATTTCTTGCCAAAATTTCTAAACTCAAGCATTTTTCTCTCAGGAATGGATACAAGTTCAGCAATTGTATCAATGTTTGCTCCACTCAAGCAATTGGTTGACCTAACGGATAACTCAATCTCATCGATACGAAGGCAAAGTTTTTCCATCATTTCATCTGCATCGCTATCTCCATCACCTAATCCTTCGTCAAATACCAGTGAGTGGGATTTGGCTTTTGTAAATACGTCGAAATGCTTAACACCGATTTGAGAAGCAAATGAAACTGCCTCTACAGGAGTCACACGCCCATCTGTCACGACTTCAAAAATTAAGCGATCAAAATCTGTATCCTGACCTACGCGCGTATTTTCTACAAAATAGTTAACTATACGTACAGGTGAAAAGGAGGCATCTAAAAGGATTTCATCAGCGGTTTTATCATAAATAATATGCCGTTCTGAAGGTACATAGCCACGTCCTATGGCCACACGTAGATCTAATTGGCGTTTCATAGGTTTAGTAACCGTGAATAGATGAAGACCCGAATTAACAACCTCATATGAACCGTCTTTTACAATATCACCTAGAGTAACTTTATACTGGCCATTATTCTTGTCAAGCTCCTCTTGAGTAATATCTAAAACACATGTCAAAATGCGCGTATCACGGCTATAAGAACTTTCATCCGTAGGCAACTTTCTTAAAAGAGCACCTTTAAAATTGAGCACGATATTGGTCATATCTTCGATAACACCTTCAATGGCCATATATTCATGGGGCACACCTTCAATACGCAAGGCAATAATAGCAGGAGCTTCTAAAGAAGAGAGCATCATACGTCGCATGGAGTTTCCAATTGTATGACCAAATCCGCGCTCAAAAGGTTCTGCAATGATTCGAGCCACATTGGAATTGTCTTTATCCTCTTCTACTAAAATTTTTTGGGGCATTTCGAACTTGCCGTATTTAACAGACATTAAGCGACTCCTAAATAATTTAAAATTTCTGAGTGTTTATTACACCCGTCTACGTTTACGAGGACGGCACCCGTTATGTGGTACTGGTGTGGTATCACGAATAGCAGTTATTAACAAACCAGTGCTTTGCAAACCGCGTACAGCAGATTCACGACCTGCTCCTGGCCCTTTTAGGTTAACTTCAATTTCTTTCATTCCTAATGACATAGCAGCTTTGCCTGCATCTTGTGCAGCTACAGTCGCTGCGAACGCTGAAGACTTACGAGAACCAGAAAAGTTTACTTTTCCGGCTGAAGACCAGGAAATAACGCGACCCGAAGGGTCAGTAATAGCAATAATTGTATTATTAAAAGTCGCCTTCACAAAGGCAATTCCAGATGGAACGTTCTGATGGCTTCTTTTTTTTGCTTTAACAGGCTTTTTTGTTGTTGTTGTGGCTGACTGCTTAGACAAAGTAGAGCACTCCTCTTAAAATTATTTCTTCTTATTAGCAACAGTTTTACGTTTACCTTTACGTGTACGAGAATTAGTTCTTGTACGTTGTCCTCGAACAGGTAAACCAGAACGATGTCTAGTTCCACGGTAAGAGTGAATAGATATTAATCGTTTGATGTTATTTTGAACTTGCCGGCGTAGATCACCTTCTACCATATATTCAGATTGCAGCAAGTTGTTAATACGTGCTATATCATCTTGTGTTAGCTTGTGAGCACGCATATTGTGATCAAACCCAAGCTTCTCAATAATCTCGTTTGACAAGCTACGACCTATTCCGTAGATATAGGTTAGTGCTATTTCTAATCTCTTATTATCCGGTATATCTATACCGATAACTCTAGGCATTGAATCTCTCCTAAAATTTCAAAAATGGAATTCGAAAATTTATCATACTTTCACTTTATTAGCAAAAGCTTTATTTATGAAAACGCTTGACTTGCTATGAATGTAACTATTTGAACTGTTCAGATGATTACATGTAAAGCTCACTTGCAAATATTATTTTTATCCTCTTCCTCTTATCCTACCTTTCTTCATAAAGCCTTCATATCTCTTCATCAATAAATGGGATTCAATTTGCTTCATTGTATCTAAAACAACTCCTACAAGAATCAACAAAGCTGTACCTCCAAAGAAGTAGCTAATCGTTGCTGGCACTCCTAATAGGCGGCCTATAATGGTAGGTAATACAGCAATCATAGCAAGAGAAATAGCCCCTATGAGAGTAATTTTATTCATAGTAGATTCTAAATAATCTTGGGTGGGCTTACCTTGTCTTATGCCAGGTATAAATGCTCCATTTTTCTTCATATCCGATGCTATCTGATCAGGTCTAAACTGAGTAGCAGTCCAAAAGTAGGTAAAAAATATAATTAAAACTACAAACAATAAGATATAGAGCGTACTTCCTGGAGATAGCCACTGAGCGATCTCACTTAATCGGTTACCTGCTCCTGCAAAGGTCGCAATTATAGCAGGAAACATAAGCAAAGAGGAAGCAAAAATTACTGGTATTACTCCTGCATAATTAACTTTTAAAGGAATATAGGAATTTCCCCCTTGTACTTCTTTTCTACCTACTACACGCCTAGCATATTGTAAGGGTATGCGTCTATGTCCTTGTATGACCAATATAGTTCCTAATGCGACTACAACAAATATCGCTATAAGCACTAGGACCGTCGTAAAATTCATCGCCCCAGGTTCTTGAGAGTTTAAGTTCAGCTGTTGAATAATCAACCCAATCGCTGTAGGCAATTGCGAAACAATACCTACGGTGATAATTAAACTCATTCCATTGCCAATCCCTCTTTCTGTAATCTGCTCTCCTATCCACATCAAGAGAACTGTTCCTGCAGTCATAGTGAAAATGAAAAGCAAATAAAATAGGATAGGCATGCCCCAGATCTGAGCATCTAACAATTCGCCTGTAATTATACCTGGACGGCTATAATTCATTTGAATGGCATATTTAGCAAACATCGCCGATTGGAGGATAGACAAAATGATTGTCAGGCCACGTGTATACTTGTTAATTTTTCTACGGCCCTGCTCGGCATTTTCTTTAATTTCACGCTGCAAAGAAGGCCACAAAGCCACCACAAGCTGCATAATAATAGAGGCAGAAATATAGGGCATAACACCTAAGGCAATCACTGTCATCTGGGAGAATGCGCCTCCTGAAAATATATCAACGAGTTGAAAAAGGTTCTGTCCCCCGCCTGTTGCGTGCCTAAAAAAACTTACTGCCACTTCTCCATTGATTCCAGGGACGGGTATAAATCCTCCCACACGGTAGACTGCTAGCATTAAAATTGTAAATAGAATCTTTGCTCTTAGCTCTGGGATCTGAAAAACTTTCTGTAGCTCTTTGAACATCTTCTACCTCGATTTAGTAAGCGCTCTTAATCTCTAAACAATTTCAATAGCAATTTTTGCTTTTTGTAGCTTTTCTTGCGCTGCTGAAGAGACGGCTTTTACTTCAATTTTAACTTTTTTATTCAATTCCCCATCCCCTAAAATTTTTATTCCACGGCTTTTGCCACGAAAGAAACCCTTTTCAGCGAGTGTTTGAGCATTTACAGTTTCACCGTCACTATACATTTCATTAAGTTGACCTAGATTGACAGTTTCATATTTATTGCTGAATCGTGCGTTACTAAAGCCTCGAATAGGTAGCTTCATAAACAGACGAAACTGGCCACCTTCGTAGCCTAGGCGCCTTTTATACCCAGAACGAGAGCCTGCTCCTTTTTCACCCCGGCCGCAAGTTTTGCCTAGTCCAGAGCCAATTCCTCTACCCACACGTCTACGTTTTTTTCTTTCTCGCGATACATCTTGTAATTTATTGAGTGATGTCATCCTTGGCCTCTCATCTGTTTAATTTGCTCACGTTTTTTCAAGTGGGACAAAGCTTTGAAGGTTGCACGTACCTGATTGATTGGGTTATTAGAACCAACACTTTTTGCCATCACATCTTTAAGACCTGCTAATTCAAGTACAGCTCGTACTTTAGATCCAGCAATAACTCCTGAACCAGCCGGCGCAGGCTTAAGTAAAATAGCAGCGCCATCCCAGTTGACCAAAACCTCGTGAGGCACTGAAGTCCCTTCACTAGCAAAGGTTATCATGTTCTTGCGAGCAGACTCTCCACCTTTACGAATAGCATCAGTTAACTCATTGGCTTTAGCAAAGCCATAACCAATGCGGCCTTTTCCATCGCCCACTAGAATTAAAGCTGAGAAGCTAAACTTGCGTCCACCTTTTACTACTTTGGAGCAGCGGTTAATATAAAGAACTTTCTCGTTAAATTCAGAATTAGTTCTTTCTTTTTTGGGATTGTCATTACTTTTTGCCATTAGGTCTATCCTAAATTTTTTCCAAATAGTTTTTAGAATTGAAGCCCAGCTGATCTTGCTGCTTCAGCAAGGGCGGCTAAAATTCCGTGATACTTGAATGGTCCTCTATCGAAGACGATTTCTTTTATATTATTTTTTTGTGCAATTTGCGCAATTTTCTCACCAAGTTTAGCAGCTGAAAGTTTATTTTTCCTAGCGAATTCAGTATTCTTAAATTCATTTGAAAAAGTTGCAGCACTACCGATGGTAACATGATTATCATCATCAATAAGTTGCACTTGAATATGCTTATTTGTTTTCACTACACATAAGCGTGGCTTCTCACTTGTGCCATGAATCTTTTTACGTACTCTTAAAGCGCGCTTAATGCGTAATTTATGTCTTTTTTTGGTTATATTAATCATACGATCCTCATTGAGCCTTTCTACCTAGCAATTATTTTTTCGCAGAAGCCGACTTACCAGCTTTTTTACGGACATACTCGCCTGCATAACGAATACCTTTACCTTGATAGGGTTCCGGAGGCCTGATCGCACGAACCTGTGCAGCAAACTGTCCAATTTGTTGAGGGTCAGAACCTGAAATTACAATCGTCGTATTTTTCTCTACTGCTACTTGCAAACCCTCAGGTATTGTCAACTTAGTAGGATGTGAATAACCAACTTGTAAATCTAATAATTGACCTTGCACTACCGCTCGGTAACCTACGCCGATCATTTCTAACTTTTTAGTAAAACCTTGCGATAAGCCTACCACCATGTTATTGATAAGGGATCGATAGAGCCCATGGTAATTACTCATTTTTTCATACCCCGAGGCCAAATTAACTTGAAGATGATCGTTTTCAATGACCAGCTCAATGCCAGAGATGATTTCGCGGGTCAGAGTTCCTTTAGGGCCTTTAACAGTTAGGGTAGAATCTTCAAGCTTAACTTCTATACCTTTTATCAAGGGAATGGGTGCTTTTCCTTTACGAGACATTTATAAACTCCTTCTAATGGGCAAACTATACCTAAATATTACCATACCAGGCAGAGCAATTCGCCACCGATATGTCTTTTACGAGCTTCGTTACCTGCCATTAATCCTTGCGAAGTAGACACAATAGAAAGACCTAACCCACCATAAAAGTGTGGAATATCTTCATGTCCAACATATTTTCGTAGACCTGGCTTTGATACTCTTTTTAGTCCTTGGATAACAGGCTGTCGACCTTCAACATATTTGAGGAAGAGTCTGATAGTTCCACGGTGATTTTGGTCTTTATTTACTAAATAATTTTCGATAAAGCCATATAATTTTAGAATCTCCGCAAGGTTTTCTTTAAGCTTGCTCCAGCTAACATCAACATAACGATGTTCTGCTTTGGCAGCATTTCGAATCCTTGTGAGGAAATCGGCTACGGGATCACTAGGTATTGCCATGATTTCATCTCCTATCTTAAGCTATTACCGAGACCGGCAGGTTATTAAAAGGGAGTCCAAGCAGACGGAGGAGCTCTACACACTCAGCATCTGTTTCGGCGCTTGTAACAAAGGTGATGTGCATCCCTTGTGTACGTTTAACTTCGTCAAGATTAATTTCAGGAAAAACCTGCTGATCATCAAGTCCTAATGTATAGTTGCCTTGCCCATCACATTTGGTAGGAAAGCCCCTAAAGTCACGTATACGTGGGCTGACGATGTTGGATAAACGATCAAGAAAATCATACATTCTTTCTCCACGTAATGTGACCTTAATACCTATTGGTTGGCCTTCACGCAGTTTAAAGTTTGAAATAGCTTTTTTCGCTTTAGTAATTACCGGCTTTTGTCCAGACAACAGGGTCAACTCATTAACACAAGCTTGAATAGCATTTTTATCTTTTGAAGGTTCAGCGATACCCATATTGACCACGATTTTTTTCAAACCAGGGATGTTCATCGGGTTTGTATACCCGAACTTCTCTTGTAGCGCAGGCTTAACCTTTTCTAGATAATTTTTCTTTAACCTAGACATTATAACTTTCAACTCTTTTTAGATTTTGTTTTTTTAACAACACGATGAACAACATGCTTGTCATCTTGCTTGTAAACCCATTCCTTATGGCCTTCATCACTTTTTTGAGCCTTAAGTTTAACAGGGTTATCTTCAGTATTTAACACTTTTAAATTAGAGATATGAATACCTTTCTCTAGTTCAATGATACCACCATGGGGATGAGCTTCACTTTTTTTAACGTGCTTTTTGCGCAGATTAAGCCCTTGCACCACGAGTTTATCACCCAAACGTGCAATCACTTCACCCTTTTGTCCTTTAAAGTTGCCCGCGATAGCGATCACTTTATCGCCTTTACGGATTGCTTTATGTGTTTTAACTTTAGTCATGTACTAGCCCTTTTATTAAATCACTTCTGGTGCCAGTGAGGCAATTTTGAGAAAATCTCTATCGCGTACTTCACGAGCTACGGGTCCAAAAATACGTGTACCACGTGGATTGTTTTTGTCATCGATCAATACACAAGCATTCGTGTCGAATTTCAAAACTGTTCCATCATCTCTTTTAATAGGTGCAGCTGTTCTGACAATCACTGCTTTGACCACATCGCCTTTTTTGGCTCCGCCTTCTGGTTCAGCTTCTTGTACTGAGCAAACGATAATGTCACCTACATGCGCATAACGGCGTTTAGAACCACCCAATACTTTAAAGCATTTGACGCGCTTTGCACCTGAATTGTCGGCTACTTTGAGCTGCGTTTCTTGTTGAATCATACGTTGCTAACTCCAAATATATTATGCAATTTGCTAGGCGACAACACGCCATCTTTTTAATTTTGATAGTGGCCTTGTCTCCACAATAGTAACCTGTTCGCCTATTTCATAAGGCCGTCCTTCATTATGGGCAAAGACTTTCTTATTTCTTTTAGTCACTTTGCCATATACAGGATCTCGCAGCCTTCTTTCAATCTTGACTACTAAAGTCTTAGCCATTTTATTAGAGACTACAATACCTTTTTTTTCTTTACGATTTCCTCTTTCGTCCATCTTCTAACCTCAAAGTTGGTATATTATTTATGCTAACCGCTTTTTTTCGTTGATGACAGTCAGCAAGAGGGCAATTTCCCTTTTCTTATGGCGTACTAAATGAGGCTTTTCTACTTTGTTAGATTGCTTCATTTCATTTATAAGGTTAAAAAGATCTCTACGTGCATCCTTACAATTGGCTTCTAAATCTTCTAACGATTGGTCTCTAAAATCTTTAGCTTTTTTCATTCTACTACCTTATACTTGTTCAACACGTTCGACAAATCGTGTCTTTAGTCCAATTTTAGCTGCAGCACGTCTCAATGCATGTTGAGCTTCTTCTTTTGAAACGTTACCCACTTCAAACAGTATTCTACCTGGTTTGATAACCGCTACCCAATGGTCAAGTCCCCCTTTACCTTTACCCATACGCACTTCTTGGGGCTTTTTAGTAACAGGCTTATCCGGAAAAATTCTTATCCAAACTTTTCCTTTACGCTGGAAATAGCGGTTAATAGCCACACGGCATGCTTCAATTTGCTGATTAGTGAGCCAACCGCGCTCAAGAGCTTGTATACCAAACTCACCAAAGTGAACGAAAGTCGCTCCTTTACTCAAACCTGAGCAGGAACCTTTCATTGTTTTGCGGTGTTTTGTTTTCTTAGGCATTAAAGGCATTACTGTTGGCCCTCCTTCACTTGATTATCTTCACCACGGTAAATCCAGACTTTCACTCCAATACTACCATAAGTTGTTTCTGCACGTCCCATGGCATAATCAATATCAGCCCGGAGTGTATGTAAAGGAGTACTCCCCTCTTTATACCATTCTGTCCGTGCAATTTCTGCTCCCCCTATACGGCCAGAACATTGCACTTTAATTCCTAGAGCACCAGCTTCAATGCTAGATTGCATCGCTTTTTTCATTGCACGCCTAAAGGGAATTCGTCTTTCTAATTGCTTTGCAATAGCATCGGCTACAATTTTTGCATCAAGATCAGGTCTTTTAATTTCTTCTACTTCAATCCAGACTTCTTTACCTGTAAGTTTAAAGAGTTCTCCGCGTAATCCTTCAATTTCAGAACCTTTTTTACCAATAACCATCCCTGGACGGGCTGTGCAAATAGTCACTTCGATTTTTTCGCTCATGCGTCGAATTTTTATTTGCGAAGTACCTTGACACTGAGGTTTTTTCATTAAATACTCTCGAATTTTCTTATCTTCGACGAGTAAAGTACCAAATTCTTGCTTATTCGCATACCACTTTGAACGCCATTTTTTATTCCGAATAAGGCGGAATCCTATTGGATTAGTTTTTTGTCCCATTCCTTACTCCTTTCCTGAACTGACTATAATAGTAAAGTGACTTGTTCTTTTTAAAATCGGATGGCGGCCACCCTTATTTTTGGGCTTTGCACGTTTAAGTCTTGGCCCTTCATCAATACGTACTTCTAATACTTTAAGATCTTCGCGGCGTAGATCTAGCTGCGTTTCAGCATTAGCAACAGCGCTATCTAAGGTTTTTTTTAAGAGACGCCCTGCTTTTAAATTGCTATACAATAATTGGAGGTTAGCTTGTGGAACAGGCAGCCCTCGTATTAACCCTGCGGCAAGCCGTGCTTTACGGGGGCTAATTCTAATATACTTGCTTATTGCTTTTGCCCTATTCATTTTGATTGTGCCTCTGCTTTCTTAATTGGATGGCCTTTGAAATTACGGGTAGGAGAAAATTCACCCAGACGATGTCCAACCATATTTTCCGAGACAAAGACAGAAATGAATTTTTTGCCGTTATGCACTTCAAAAGTGTGTCCGATCATTTCAGGAATGATCATCGATCGTCTTGACCATGTTTTAATTGGCGTTTTGCCCCCTTTACCATTCATATCTTCAACTTTCTTATGAAGATGGTGATCAATAAAAGGTCCTTTCTTGAGTGATCTTGCCATACTTATTTTTTCCTTCGATCTTTAACAATAAACTTGTTCGATTTCTTTTGAGATCTAGTTCGAAGCCCTCGTGTATACAGCGCCCATGGTGTTTGTGGGATGTTACCCTTATGCTTTCCTTCACCACCACCGTGCGGGTGGTCGACAGGGTTCATCGCAGTTCCGCGAACGGTTGGGCGAATCCCCTTCCATCGCATACGGCCAGCTTTACCTTCTACACGCAAATTATGCTCCGAATTGGAGACCATTCCAAAAGCTGCACGGCAATTTTCACTCACCATACGCACTTCACCTGAAGGCATTCTAATTGTTGCATATCCGCCACTTCTGGCCATCAACTGAGCAGAAAGACCAGCAGAACGAACCATTTTAGCTCCTCTACCGGGAATCATTTCTATAGCATGGATAGTAGAACCCAAAGGCATAAATTTTAACTTCATGCAGCATCCTACACTAAAAGGAGGCTCATCGCTTGTCTGCACTACATCTCCATCTTTCAAACCATGAGGAGCCAAAATATAGCGTTTTTCACCGTCAGAGTAATTAAGCAGTGCTATATAAGCCGATCTGTTAGGATCATATTCTATAGAAGCTACGCGAGCTGGTATATTTTCCTTATCTCTTTTGAAATCAATTATTCTGTAATGACGCTTATGCCCACCACCTTTATGACGACAGGTAATATGCCCATTGTTATTACGTCCATTCGTTCTTTTTTTAGGCAGCATCAGCGACTTCGTAGGCTTTACCTTAGCACGGCTACCTTCTTTGGCACGAGTGAGCGTTTCATTGATTGGAAGGATTAATTGACGTGTACCCGCCGTTATGGGACGATATTTTTTTAACATAACTCTCTTCGCCTCTTATTTATACGTTATCAAGGCTATCGCCTTTTTCCAGGGTAACCATAGCTTTTTTAAAACCAGGCTTCATGCCTGAACGACCACGAACACGTCTTGCTTTAGGCTTAACGTTAATTGTATTGACAGCTACTACTTTAACATTTCTGTCGCTGTAAATCTCTTCAATGGCATTAGCAATGTCAGTTTTATTTGCTTTGCGATCGACTACGAATACATACTTCGGGGATTCGCAACGCTTCAGTGAGGGATTACTACTGGCATTTTTAAGCTCTTTCAATACCAAGGCTTTCTCGGTAACATATTGATGTTTCACAACTTGGTAAGGATTTTTTTTTGACATTACTCTATTCCTTTCATCTATAACTTGGTGTTATTCCTTATCTATCAAGGACAAAGCCACTCAACCAATTCAATTAGGGCAGGTTCCGTCACTACTATATCTTTAGCAACTAGAACATCATAACCACTAATGTTAGTGGCTAGTGAAAACGAAACTTTTGGTAGATTGCGCACGCTTTTAATAAAATTATCATGTTGATCATGATGTATGGATACGCGCTTTGTTTCCTCTTCAGTCTTAACTTCTGCATAATGAGCTTCACCTAAAAACATTACCCTATTATTTGCTAAGCCTGTGACCTCTAAAAAGTCAGCCATAACTTTAGTTTTAGGTTCATTAAGAACAGATTCTGTAAGAACATGTAAACGATTTGCAGCAATTTTTTCAGCAAGCAAACAGCGAATTGCAGCTTTTCGTTCTTTTTTATTAATACGAACATGCTGATCAAATTTAGGCCTTGGCCCAAAAACACGACCGCCCCCTTTATACTGAGGAGCTGAAAGCATCCCCTGACGAGCACGCCCTCCACCTTTCTGCGGATGAGGCTTTTTTGTTGAGTGATTGACCTCAGAACGGGTCTTAGTATTTGCCGACCATTGGCGAGCATTGGCTCTGATAGCGACGATATAATCTTTAATCATCTGCCCATGCGCTTCAGCATTAGCTAATCTTTCATCAACTATCACTTGGCCAATTTCCTGACCTTTTAAATTATATTTTTTCAGTGTTGCCACAAGATAACTCCAGAAATTTTTTACTAGCTAGCTTTTTTTAAGCTTGTTTTTTTCACCGATGGGGCAATATAGACCAATCCATGCGTAGGACCTGGCACAGCACCCTTTACGATAATCACCTGTTCTGCAGGCTTTACCATGACCACTTCTAAATTTTGAATGGTGACAGTTTCACAACCCATATGACTAGGACGTGGGCTATTAGGAAGCGAACGACCTGGTGTTGAGCGCATACCTGTAGATCCAGCATGACGATGAAATCCCGAACCGTGTGAAGCAGGCCCCCCAGAGTAATTATACTTTTTCATTGTACCTTGATAACCTTTACCCTTTGAAACTGCTGTGGCATCAACGAATTTTACATCAGCAAAAAGGTCTATCGCTAACTCTTGACCTACTTGATATTGTTCAATGTTATCAACCTTTGCTTCCGAAAGGTTTTTACGTGGAGATACAGATGCTTTACTGTAATGTCCGCGCAAAGGTTTGGATAGACGATTCGCCATCGTTCGCTGGTCTTTAACATGAATTTTATCAAAACCAATCTGAATAGCATTATAACCATCAATCTCTTTCTTCTTGATCTGGACAATAGCATTTGGTTGCACTTCAATAACCGTACCCACAATACTATTTCCATTCTCATCAAAAAGCTGGATCATTCCACGCTTTTTGCCCATCAGTTTAGGCGCCATATGAAAATCCTTAACCCACTATCTTGAGTATTTGAGCAATCATTTTTTTATATTACAATCTAAGAAATGAATACCTGTATAACTAGTGATAAGCTGCGTGCGAAGCACGTTCTTAACAGCGCTAAACAAGTGAAAACATTTTTGGCAGCTTATTAAATTTTCATCTAATAAAATTGCTTAAATGAAAAGACTATCAAAGTGGAGTATTTTTCTCAACAGATATTTAAAAAAAATTACTCTATAGATTTACATTCCCCTTTACAGTTACCCTTTAAGAGCTTTTCTTTGATCAATACTTTGATAATTTCTCCATCTTTTAGCTTTCTTTTTCTTTTTAGCCGCCCTACATCTGCTTTTTCTAGTGGTTCAATTAGCTTAATCAGCTCCTCCATTAAAGTTCCTTTAAGAATAGTTAACGGGCCTGTTTTCCTAGCAGCCCCTTCTACTTTCACTGTAATATATTCTTTGTAAGGCACTTTGATTAATTGGCTGTTTTTGACTTTTTTATTTAAAGAAATCTTACCTAAATCCGCCTCAAGAAGAACTTTAGCTTGCTCTAACACATTTGCTAAAGTAGCTGTTTTTTCAACATTATATAAGCCCGGGAGCTCAACAGCTCCTTCTACACGTACAGTCTGAAGCCTATTATATAAATGATGGGGTTCAGAATATTTTCTAGAAGATAAAAACCAATGCTTATGAGTAAGGCAGGTCAATACAATCATAAATAAAATCAAGCAGACAATAACGACCCATTCACGCTTAGGAAGATTTTCTTTTGGAGCCATACTGTGGATATCTACCTTTTAATTTCCTAAATAGTTTTATATCTGCAGTTTTGGTAACTGAAAGCCTTGTATGTGGCTATCCTCTGAAGGCCGCTATAGGCGCTGCCACTATTAAAGCATGTGTCACATTTAGCTCCTTTATCTATATTCCTATAAACTTCTCTAACATTTTCTTCCATTTTTGTTTTTAAATAAGCCAGCTTAAAGTTTCTTGCGATGTCATCTGTAGTGGATAGGCCTTCTCTCATAAGCTATGGAGAATGATTATGTATATGTAAATGTGCTGGAAAAAAATTTAAGAAGGTATTAACTCCTCGCAATTTGTCGTATAAATTGCTAAAAAGTGAATGAGTGTTTTTGCTTAATAGAATATAACTTTTTACTGCAAGCTGTAGGATATGAGCTAACTAAATTGAAGAATGAGGGATTTAAATTTTCTGTAACTAGGTTAACAGGTTATAAGCAGCGAGACTAGAAGGAAAAATGTGCGTTCGTTTAGTACCAAGCAACATTAGAGACCCTATGCGGTCTGAGTTAAACCAGGCTATCTTGTAGCGTATCGACTTTGATTTAGGGCCATATTCCTTGCATATATGCAAGCTGAATGAGGGTGATAGCAGTGATAAAAGGGCCTTTACGTACAGGGTTGATAAACATCTTAAGAGCTTGGCAGCGAGCTGTAAAAGAATCGTTATATAGCAGAAAATATTTATACACCAGACACCTTTGTAAGCTTTAAAGATAGAGCAAAGTTTACCTGTTACACGTAGGCCTACCCAGACCCAAAAGGCTAGAGTGCTGATATCTAAAGCATTTTATGATAAGCTAGTAGAGATAATGGAAAGCTAGCGAGCTTCTGAGAGTATATTCTGCTATGCAAGTGTTGAACAAAGATGGTTAGCCATTTTCAGCCAAGCAGCCTAGCAAAGAGAATGCCGTGCATAAACCAAGCATGGCCTGAAGGGCAGCGAAAAAAGGTTAAAGCTTTTCTTAATCCTCTAGCCCACCAAAAGCCGGGCAAGTACCTTCTAATGCTTAGCTATCGCCTAGAAGAGAGCGTAGCTTGTTCTTTGCTTAACAAGGTAGATTTAGAGAGGAGTAAGGGGCTTTCCATCTTAGCAACTAGTAAGATGGATCCTACTGCTTTTCCTACTCATGAACTGTCCAAGACATATAAAGGTTGAGCACTGAGCAGAAAAAGGATTTGGGTTCTTGAAAAGTCCTGCTTTCTTTGTCTTTTCTTTCTTTTTAAAAATGCCAGAAAGAAGAGAGGTCCTTTTAATGGTCATGGCTCTAGGCCTTTTAGGCTATTCTGCGCTTAAATAAAAATCCGAAAAAAATTTATGCGAAAATGGGGAGAACTTCTTCAATCAACTTAAGAAACCTACGCAAAAGCCTGCAACACGCTGGTTTTTTCTGTTTCCTAGGTCTGCATATGCTTTTTATAGGCCATAAAATATTGCAAATTACCAATTTGAAAGCATACCCTAGAATTATCCTTAAGATGCTTAAGGCTCCTTACCAAAAATCCTGCTATTGTGAAACATGGTAAGAAATCACGAATAAAAAAAAGAGCCTTCAGCTTAATGCTGAGGGCTCTTTAAAGATGAAAATTCTATTATATATTAGACTTTAAGCCGCAGGAGCAAATAATCCCAGCTTCGCTTCTTGCTCTTCTTTATATGTCTCGTGCCTAAATGAATAGTAGAGACGAGCCATGCCTACAGCAGAAGTAGCAAGCCAAGCAGCTCCCAAAGCAATGAAAAACGTAGGTGTATTGAGAGTAAGTGCAAAACCTACCAACCCCATGGCAATCGCTGCAATTTTAACTACATTGAAAGCAATAGAGAGCCAATCTTTTGTCTTACTTGCCTGATAATCTCTTACCAGCTGATCTTTTTCAATAATTCTTACTTCGCAATCTTCCAGCTTCTTGCCAGCAATACTATCAAACAGAGTTGCATGCCTTGAATGGGCAAGCGCATTATATTTGCTAGCCAATTTTTCACGAAGGCTTAAGAATTTCTTGTCAAGATTGCCTAAATACTCCTGCTCTAAAGCATCTGCCGATGTTTCTCCAAATTTCTCTTTTCCAAATTTTGCTTTTAACTTAGCAGCTTTTTCTGGCTCATTTGAACTCAAGAATTTAATCGCACGTTTTTTAATCTCCCACTTATTCAATCTAAGCTTCTCTATTTCGCTGGTTACATCGCTATTTTTTTTCTGTAGCGCTAAAGATGTGTCTACCAAGCTTAAAGAAGAGCTAATAATTCCTAGTGTGTCTTTAATTACACGGAGGGGTGAGAGTAAGCTAAGCACCCTAAAGAACGGAAGTCTATTTAGCTGAACTGATATTTTAGCCAAATTCAACAGCCCCATGTTTACCAAAAACTGCCCTGTTCCAATTCCTCTAGAAACACTTCCAAATGCCTTGCTAGCAACTTTCCAAGAGGAATCTTTTTGCCAGCCTTTAGTGACCCAGTATTTAGTATCGCCAAAAATTCCTCCCACATCTAAAACAGTATCTACTACATCAAAATGATTGTAGAGATTGTTAAAACCAGGTGTTTGTGCTTTAAAAGCATACTTAGCAAAATAAATGGAAGATTTTGCTAACTTGCAAACTGATTGAATACTCTCAGAAGTGGAAAAAGAATAAGCATAAAAAGCTACAATATGTCTTACAGTATTACTAAAATTTTCAAACACTTTCTTAGCGCAATTAGTAATTTTATTGCGAGAAGAAGCTGCTAAATTATTGGCAGGCTTATGCTGAGGAGCAGGAACTTGCTCAACTGTAACAGTATGTCCATCTAGCTGACCTGAGATAAAATCTTCCTCTTCTCCGTAGTATGGCTCTGATTGCTGGACGCCTTGTGTGGATGACAATGTATTCATAATTATTTTCCTTGTTTAGAGTTTATTATTAACATTTTATTTATGCTACCTCCAGCTTATGGAGTTATCCAGCTGCCTGCATCTGGCCTTTTGCTCTGGAGATTTACAAGGCGATAGTTATAAATCGCTTCCAAGAGAAAAGCTGCCAATCCACAGCCTGCTGCTGCACAACCCATTGCTGCTATGCCAGGCACTGTTATATGTCCTGTGATAGCTAAAATCTTCAGAGTAATCTCAGCTATATAAGAAGCCAAATTTATTATACTTAAAGCTATTTTGTAGGTTGGCTTGCTGCCCACAACATTAGCTAAATGTTTAAATTCATTAACAGATAGACATAAAATTGCCAATGCCTCAACTCCTTGTAAACCTATTACTAAGGAGATTTTTGCAACCATTGGACTCATTTTTCTTAAGCAATTCGTAAGGTAAGTAAGAAGCTTTTTGTTAGAATTTGCTAACTTAGAAAAATTTCTACCTACCGTTGCTTTTATTTTTAAAAGGTTAATGAGTGCTAATTCATCCAGCCAAAGAAATAGGCCTCCTATATCAGCTACAAAAGAACCTATGCTTGCAAATAGAGAGCATTTGTTAAAAACCTTTTTACTTTTACTGTTCTCCTCTATCTCAAGGTATCGCTTATTAACTAAATCATTAGCATCTACAGCCAGATCACCTAAGGTTAGTAGGCTATCAGCGGCACTAAGAGCTCCCAATAAGCGTGTCCCTTGAAAAGTATTACCTCTTATACAAGCTAATCCTGTCAGCAAATGAATGCTCAATTTGAAAACTTTTCCAAAAAATAAGCGCTCAGCAAAAACTTGAGCAATTACTTGAAAAAGATCGCTAAAAAAAAGCTTTAATTCAACCCAAGTAGATTTTATCTCGTACCCTAGCAAAGTATCTTTTGCTAGCGAAGAGTCACGAGAAGGTAAAAATGTTAAGTTTAAGGTTGCGCTATTTATTGCTTGCATCCTTTTCTCTCATGAAAAATCTATTAAGAATCCTCACTATACCAAGGTTGTTTATTTACCTAAAGAGAAAATAAATTTTAATGCGAAAAACTACAATAATTAAAGCATAAACAAATGAAATAGACATTAAAAACTAGCAGGTATTTTAAAACCAAAAACTATAAAACATGGCTAATAAATTATAAAAATGACGATCGTTACCTAAATAAAGTTTAAAGGTATATTTATCCTTATTATTCATCGTTTAATCCTGTCTTAAGACAAGCTAAAAACTCCTTCTCATTACCTATCGAATTTGTTTTCATGGAGAAATAAAGCTATAGATTGAGGAAGAGCACTTATCATTAAATTTCTAGAAGGGGGAAAAACCTATGAGTGAAAAATATAAAATTAGCGTTTATTGGAAGAAAATCTTTTCTTGCAAAGCGCCAGGAAGAAGAAATAGGGTTTATAAAGGCATAAGGATCATGCATAGAGGGACCTCACCGTAAGAACAACTTTTTATTAGAAAAAATTATCCGAAAGATCAAGGGTCAGAGAATAAAAAGCCCGCAAAAGAAGCGGGTCCCGCTTTTAGCAATAATAGAAAGGATGAGCTTAAATTACTTATAGTAAGTAAAGCACTTTTCACAAATAGCTACTAGAGGATAGCTGCTAGCCGAGGGATAGAGGAATAAAAGAGTATAGCGCGCCTAAAAAAATTATTTATTTTTTAGTAATAGGTGTGAGCAAAAATGCAATTGGAACTTTAAAAAGCTTAGCCACAGCAAGCGAAGAAGATAGCATAGCGTACGCTGTAACAAGGAAATTTACAGCTATGAGATTTTAGTTTAATTAGGCAAAAGTTTTGAAGGATGTACGTGCGGGCATACTTAGCGAAGAAAAAATTCTAAACTAGCTTAGCGAGCCTTTAAATATGAATTCAACATTATCAGAAGGAACAAAAATCACGATAAATTTCTTAGCCTTAGGGAAGAGATCTTCTTCTTACTCGCTCTGTAAATCCAAGTTGGCAAATTTATATAAGCAGCTTTTAGACTCTCCTTCTCTATGAGCTTAACTTTTATCGATTAAAAAAGTAGCCAACTTAAAAAATCTAGCAGGATTTCCTAATAGTTATTTGTGGGCCACCCAATGATCAGCCTTTTCTTCTTAAATGCCTTTTTCACTCTGAAAGCTTCATGCCATAATGTGGGCTAAATGATTAAATTTAGCTAATAAAATTATTCCTAATTTTTTAAATCCTAAAATCCATCTTTTTATCCTTAGGAAGGCCGCGAATTAACTCTTCAGCAAGCATAGCTTTCTTACCTTCAAGCTGGAGTTCAAGAATGCGAAGGGCTCCTTGTCCACAAGCAACTATTAACTCTTCTGTATCAGTAGGCAATAAGGTCCCAGCGGGCCCTCCTTGATCGTCTAGATAGAGGGTGGAATTAATTTTCAGACGTTTTTTTTGCCTCCCTATATTTACATAGCACCAAGCACCTGGGTGAGGATATACGCCTCTAACAAGGTTATGAATGGCTTTAGCTGGAGCACCCCAGTTAATCTCACAATCCTCTAACTCTATTTTTGGGGCGAATGTTGCCTGAGAATGATCTTGCTCCATATGCTCCACACTACCTTGCTCAAGTTGATAAAGCACTTCTACCAAAGTTTTGCTTCCAGCCTCGCATAGTAAACGTTCTAGCTCCCCATAGGTAGTATTAGGACCAATAGGGACTTTAACCATTTTAATAATATCCCCAGCATCCATTT
This sequence comes from Neochlamydia sp. AcF95, assembly GCF_018342455.1. Lineage (NCBI taxonomy): Bacteria > Pseudomonadati > Chlamydiota > Chlamydiia > Parachlamydiales > Parachlamydiaceae > Neochlamydia > Neochlamydia sp. AcF95. The sequence goes on from NZ_JAEMUC010000018.1 coordinate 56,750, forward strand.
TTCTTACCATATACATAATGGTAACACCTGTTTCTTTTTCTCCTTTGATGATACTATGTTGGATGGGAGCGGCTCCGCGATATTTTGGTAGCAAGCTTGCGTGAACGTTGATGCAGCCTTTAGAGGGTATGTCCAGAACATGTTGCTTAATAATCTCGCCATAAGCAACGACTACGAATAAATCAGCATGATAGGCTTGTAAAATCTCAGCAAATTCAGGGGCAGAAACTAAGGCAGGTTGATGAACGGGTAGAGGAGGATTCTGCGATTGAGCAATACGTTTGACAGGTGTAGGTACTAAATCGCTTGAACGCCCTTTAGGCTTATCGGGTTTAGTCACTACTGCACAAATATGAATCTTATGATTGAGAAGATATTCTAGGATATCTGCTGCAAACTGAGGAGTCCCAAAATATACAATTCTCATCCCTACCTCTTAAAAAAAAGCTGTAAACGCTTGTGGCTATTTTTAAAACAGCCCATCCTCAAAGGGTTTATCTTTCAATCTTAGCTATAAGCTCAGTTTCAGCCTCTTTTTCAGCTTGAGCTACCTCATCATCAAAATTTGTGATTCCTTCCAATCCTAGTAAACCACGCTTAGAGGAACGGCAAAACTCTACAAAATGAAGAATTTCTGGAAGAGGTTCAAGTTCTCTTTCAATTTGGAGCAGCGCTTCTTCAAGACATGCTTTAGAACGGTAAACTATTTTAAAAGCTTTTCCGAGCTCTTGGCGAATCTTTAAAGAAAAACCATGCCTTTTTAACCCCACAATATTGATTCCACCAAATTTGTAAGGAATGCCTGCTCCTATAGTGTAAGGAGGAACATCACGGGTAATACGGCTCATTCCTCCGACCATTGCATACTTACCAATCCTGGAAAATTGATGAACAGGTACAAAACCGCTTATAATAGCACAATCTTCTACAATCACATGGCCTGCAAGGGTAGCATTGTTACTCATAATCACTCGATTGCCTACTATACAATTATGGGCAATATGGCAATAAGCCATGATCAAGCAATCATCGCCTATCTCTACCGATGTATTTTCTCCACACGATGAATTGATTGTTACAAACTCACGGATTTGGCAATTTTTACCAATCTTAACAAAAGTGGTCTCACCTTTATACTTTAGATCCTGTGTTTGAGTGCCTATGCTAGCAAAGGGATAAATAGTGGTTCCTGCGCCAATAATCGTATGGCCGTCAATGTAAGCATGAGACTTAATCGTTACACCCTCTTCTAACTTCACATGAGCTTTAATAATCGCGTAGGGCTCTATGGTAACTTTATCTCCAATAATAGCTCCTGGTTCAATTACGGCGGTAGGATGTATGTTCGATTTTTTCATATTCTCTTTACTCAAAATAATTTTATAAAAGCTTTCTACCCTATTATAACTGACTTTTGTCTACTAGCGCAAAACCGATTTCAGCTTCTGCAGTAATTTTATCATTCACTGTAGCCGTCGCTTGCATCCGTCCTGCTTTGGAACTTAGATGAATACCTTCTACTTTGAGTATTAAAACGTCCCCTGGCTTAGCTGGATTGCGAAATTTAGCATTATTGACAGTCAAAAGCACGGCTATCTTATCATGATAGCCCTTCATATGAATCAATATGCCACCCAATTGTGCTAAAGCTTCTATCATTAGTACACCTGGCATAATAGGAGTATCCGGAAAATGACCTTGAAAAAAAGCTTCATTAAAAGTCAGGTTTTTCTGTCCTACGATTAAGCCCTGCTCTATATTAATATCAAGCACTCGATCTACCAGCAAAAAGGGAAAACGGTGAGGCAAGATTTCTGCTATTTGTTTAATATCAAGTGATTTTGGATAATCAGCTACATGAACTTCCATTAAGCACACTCCGTAATAGAGTTTAATAATTCTTTTGCAAAAGCGCAGTTAGATGCATGACCTGCCCTAAGAGCAATTACGTGCGCCTCAAATTCAATTCCTACAAGAGACAAGTCTCCAATCATATCTAAAATTTTATGTCTTACCATCTCATCGGGAAAGAAAAGCCCCCCCTTACTAAAAGCTGCTTCTTCATGAATAATTACTGCATTATCCAAGCTAGCGCCCTTAGCTAAGCCGTGATCCAATAGGTAAGCCACTTCTTTATAAAGAGCAAAGGTACGACATGAAGCAATTTCATGCTTAAAATTGTAACTGTTTACTTCTAACGAATAAAATTGGCAATTTAAGAGCTTAGAATGTGGATAATTTAAGGTATAACTGATCCGGTATCCATCATAAGGAAAAGCCATAATATATATATCTTCTTGCGTCCAATGAATAGGATTTTGGATTTTAATTATAGGCTTTTGTTCTCCTTGCTCAAGGATCCCGACTTCTTCGATCATATTCACAAAAACATCGGAGCTTCCATTAGCAGCGGGTGGTTCAATTCCTTTAATCTCAATACATAAGTTATCAATATTATTGGCTCGCACAGCGGCAAGAACATGCTCAATGGTATGAATCACTACATTGTTAATCCCTATAGAGGTACTACGGCTTGTTTCATAGACATAATTAACAGAAGCTGGAATCATTGGTCGATCCGGCAAATCTACTCGACAAAATGTAATACCAGTATTATCTGGAGCAGGCACAAAGGTAATTTGTACTTCTTTTCCAGTATGAATGCCAATGCCTGAGAACGAAATAGAATCTTTTAAGGTTCGCTGCTGACGGTATTTTGATATCAAGTTTTGTTTTAAACCACTCACAATTTAGCTCTCTTACGCAATGGAAATGAATGAATTAAGGAACAGGGGCATTCTACTTTAACTTGTAATTTTTAGCAAGTAAAAGCTACTTTCTACAAACAATTCCGTCTAATAAAATATTTAAAAATATTTACTAGGTAATTCTAAGAGTTCCTTATCTAAAAGCAAGAGGATACCTTAAGATTTGATAGCAAAGCAAAGAAAAAGAACTTCTTGATTGTCGTCTAAAAGGCAAAAAATTCAGGTTTTTAATAAGCCAATGGATGGTAAACTCAACAATGTAAACCCTCAGAATTTCGTGTATGCCTTCCTGCGGAAGGAAAAGAGCAGCGTAGAGAAGCTTCAAGGCATTGAGAAAAGTATAAATATTATTATTCCACACTTTATAGCAGGCTTCACGGAAAGTTTTATGCATTAGAGAGCCAAAGTCTTATGACCTTGGCTCTTACATTAGAAAGAAAATTAGCCTTTATCGGGAGCAGCAAAAGGCACAACAGTGTTTGTTACCCCAATAATTTGAGCACCAGGTATACTAAATTCTCCATTATTGTCAGTTGCGGTAAATGTGTCTTTTGAACTTGAATTGCTATAAGATCCTTTGATAGAAAAAGGGCCTATTCCTACAGATAGATTTGTTTTAAGAGCTGTCTCAATTTTTTTAGAATCACTTTCACTCCATTTGCCAGAAATTTTAATATCCTTAGCAATGACAAAGGCTGTCGAGTAATAAGGTAATATTTTAGATATTGAATCCTTATCTGCAGCAGGAAAAATTCCTCCAGATATTATTCCTGCTGGTTGACCGCCTAAATTCCAGTTTTTAAGAGCAAAAAGTACAGTGTTCATCCAAGGCCTTAAGATTGGAATTGTTCCGATTTTAAAATCAAACCTAAACTCACTAGTTTCTATATGAGATCTCTCTTCCCTATCCTCTTTTCTGAAGCTACCTTCAGTAGAAAAAAGTCCATATTGAAACGAGCCTCCTCCACCATATTGTGTATCTTTAGTCGTATCCTCTCCTGATGCCTCTTTAGAGGTAAATGAAAACTGAGAATACCCACTATCATCTTCATACCAATTAGAAGGGAAACCATATGAAATATGAAACGGTATTTTATCGATTTGGCCTGTCTGTTCGCTTTTTGTATAAATGTTTTTTGAATCATTAATAACATATGTTACAGCATCATTCCCATAAGCCTCAAGGATATCCAAAGCTTGTCTTACAAATTTATATTTCTTTACTTCATCTTCAGCAATATCAATGGCAAGTTGTAATTGAAGAGAAAGAACTTGCCATTTTCTTTGATCTTCAAGCTTGCTTAAATTGTAGCGATTTTTAGTATTGAGATAATCAATATATGCTGAAGTGCGACGTGTTCTAGCTTGTGTATATGCTGTATAATTAGGGGAGGTTTCTTTTATCACAGTCTCTTTTCCAGTAAATGGATTTTTCTCTACTCTTTCGACATATAAATAACTTAAAGCTTTTTTTAAAATTTCTTCGGATTGCTTATCTGGCTGTTGAGAGGAGTTAGCCCCATTTATTATAGTACGGTATGCATTATCAATACTTTGAATGGAGAGTTTACCGTTTGGACCAAAATTCGCAGATGCAATTCTTGCAAACTCTTCAGTTGTTCTGAAATCTCCTCCTGGATACATGGGGCTTATGGGAGGGTTATTTTTATAGCTTTCTAAATTAATAGGCATGCCATTTGGGATAATTTGAAGGTAGCCATCCTTCTTATCAATAAGAGGTGTTCCCCCTGCAGGCGTATATGTAAGTAATTTATTAATTTTGTCGTAGAGAGCATGAACAATTTTCATGGTCTGTTGGCTTTTAGGATCCTCGGCTCTTAAAATGAATCTAGAGGAGAAAACCTTAATATTTTGTTCCAGGTTTATATACTTAGTGTTCGTCTTAATAACATTTTTTTTAAACTGATAAATATGGGAGATTGTCGTGTGCGGCTGCTTAAATGTAGTGTCTCTTAGCATAACCTCAATTTTTGGCCTATATCCATTTCTTTTTAAAGCTTCTAAGAAAGAAGCTTTTTCGTGAATTGAATTAGTGGCATTAGAAAGACTAATTCCTAAGTTTTCCAATAGCTTTCTAAATTTAATAGGAGCGACTAAACCCTTTTGATCTATAGCGACAATTTGGCCAACATTTTCGCCAAATTGGTTTTTTTTTTCTGTCATTGCTAAACCAAAGGCAACAACCTCATTACTACAGGGAATGAAAGCTTTGATTGATGTATTCATGGCAATCTCCTTTTTTATGAGTTTTTATTCTTTGAAAGCTCTCTAATGGACTTCAAAGAACATAACCAAGAATAAAAACTTTTTTTATAAACAACAATCTTTTTTTAAGTTTTTTTTTACTCTCCGTTTCATAGGTTAAATTCTTTTCGCATATACTTCCTGAAAAGGAGGGCCTAAAACCTGCAAAATATGTTGTCTGGTAAGTTTTAAATTAAGGACTAGCTCCCACATATCCTCAGGTTTATGCCTTATCAGCAGGAATACTCCTTCAAATAGTGAGAAAATCCAACGCATGGTAAGTGGTTGAGCCAGCTCGCCTAATCGGTTAGAGATGAAAGAAGATAATTCTTTTAACTATTGACGCTAATAACCCAGAGCAAGGTTATAAACCAGCTAACAGAACACATGATCATAATAAAAGCGATAATTCTTTCCTCATTCTTAAGGAAGATAGATGAGTTTATGAATAAAAGGTCCTTTAGAAAGCAAAATCCTCTTTCAATCGATTGCTGACCTTTATATTATGGGGAGCACTAATACTCGATGATATGCTTTTTTGTTCTTGACAGCTAGGTAACTTTTCTTGATGACTCAAAAGTTACATTTTCTTGTACTGCATCTAAATGTTTACGAGAAGGCTTTAAAACAAAGATTTCATCTAGCCTCTTTTTGAAATCGCGGAAGAGTTCTTTTGAATTTTCATGCTCAACAATTTCTCTTATGACTTGGCACAAAGCATCCACTCTAGACTTTTCTACTAGGCTCCCCAAGGTTGCTAAAGGGAGTTTGTTCTTAATGAAATTTGTTTGAGACAAATGAAAAAGAAAGCAGTGGTCAAACAGCCGGCTTAGAATCAAAGATCGCTCCGATCCCTCAACGCCGCACTGTTTGGCCAAACTGCAAAACCCACAATGACTACTCCAATCTTCAATAAAAACCTCCACTAACCATCTTAAAGTATATCCTTGCATCACATCTTTCATATTCCATGAAAGATTTGCAGCCATAAGATAGCGATACTCATTTTCGCCCTCATATTTAAGGACTATTATTAATCGTTTTTTGTGATGAGAAAGAACATACAATCTTGCTCCCGGCTTGCACCACATTTTTTTTATCACCGCGAATGAAAATTTCCTGCTTTCAGCCTTTATAGAAGGCAAAGAATTCTTGCCATGACAGAGATTTTTCACCCTGCATGACTTTTTGATTCTTTCTTAGTTGAGTAATAATTTGCACTCCAGGCCAAATAATCTCTATTCCATCTACAAACAAACTATTTCCGTAAAGAGCATCGGCAAGTACACAACTGACTTTAAAAACAGGAAATTCACAGGCAAAATTTTTGAGTAATTGCAGAGCTAGTGTATATTTTTTTGGATATCCTAATAACCTTTTAGGCTCTTTTGGACGGTCTTTTTTAACAACACTCAATTTTTTTAGCTTCTTCACTTCCTGTTGCCATTGGGTGAGTTTGAGATCGGGAGAATAAAAGGCAAAAGAGACGAGAAGGCAAAATTTTTTAGTCACTAGCTGAAGAAATACTATATTTTGATCACAAAAATAGCCTCTCGTTTTTTTATCACGGATTTTATGTAAATAATGCAACTTTTTCCAAATTTTTCGATCTACAGTGATTTTTATCATCGATAACCAGAATGCCTTCTGTAATGCCATGTTTACCCAGAACGGCGAGAACACTACAAATTAGCAGCCTATTCCAAACAATCTTAGCACGTCTAAACATGGCCGATAAAGCCATCTTCTTATAGCTTTTAAGCCGAGCCCTTTCAGATTTAGCCCAACAGATTGAATTGGTAATGAATATCCCCATCAAACAAAAAGCCAGCCAACACCATTGAATTTTAGATAAGCTATTGCGGGAATTTTCTTGTTTGAGAGCCACTCCAAGTTGATTTAAATATTCTTTAATAAAGGGAAGTGTTTAGGAAAACATAGACAAAAAAATATTTTTAATGAGTTGATAATACCATTTAAACGAACTCCGTAAGTAGCAGCTATTGAGAATTGCAAACAGCCTTTTTCTAAATTCAAATAAGGAGG
>NZ_JAEMUC010000019.1:0-91616 GCF_018342455.1 Neochlamydia sp. AcF95
GAATGCCCAAAGGACAATGGGTACTAACTTGATAAGCTTTTAAACAGACCAACTATTAGGTCATTTACGCAACAAGGCCGATTAATCTCCATTTTTTGCGATAAGGTAAGTTTCGTAAACAACCGGAGATTGAATGGCACACAACATGGGTTGAAGGCCACTTAAAAACCACTCATTGGAAAAAGCAATAAAAGAAATAGAAGGCCAAAATTATTACTAAGCGAAGCGGTGACTATTGTCGTCATGTTTCATACAAGAGCTATACAAAGTTTAAAGATTAATATATTCGACAAGTCATTCCCTCGCGGAAGAAATATTTTCCTCCTGTCCTTTCTATCATAAGTTCATCACTTTAATGGAAACATGCTTAGTTCCACTTTTTGTTTATTCACAAGCTTGCTTAAAGAGAGTGTATAGGCATTTCCTATCGCTTCTATTCTATTGAGAGTATGTCATACGCACCGTATCCACTCCCCTCCTAGTTTTTAAAAAACAGCATAAAGAGGAAAACTTCTACAAGGTACTTCTATGGATCCAAACTACATTTTATTATTAATGATAAAGGAAAAATTCTTGCTTACTATGTTAACGCCAGGAAATGTGAAGACTCAAGTCCCTGTTTGTAGTCTGTCTAAAAAACATTTTTGGCAAAATGTTTGCCGGCAAGGAATACATCTCCCCCTATTGTTTATCAAGCTTTACGACAAGGGCTTAGAAACTAGGCTTAGAAGGAATATGAAAAACAAGCTAATGTCTTGGGTAGATAAGATTTTATTAAGAAAGCGAGACATCATTGAAAGCGTTAACAATAAATTGAAAAAACTCTTGTCAAATCGAACATCACCGACAGCGCAGCCCTTGGAATTTTTTTGCCAATCTAATCAGCGGAATAGTGACCTATGCTTACGAGCCCTGTAAGTCCTGCATTCAATTGACTTGCATGGAGAAGCAAAAGTTAATGAGCTGGCTTACAGTTTAGGTATAATTGAAGCAGCCTTAGAGTGTTTTCTTATCCGATAACTCGCGTTGAATTATGAGTTTTCCACTAAAAATAAGGTTACGCTTTTAATCTCCTCTTTATGCAGTCACGTACTCTATAAAGTCCCTGTTGTTAGGCAGAAGGACATCTTTCAGAAGGTTGGGTATGCAGACTAAGTTTTTATAAAGCGTATTAAGTGAATATTAGCTTTTAGCTAATCAAAAGTTCTGAATACCTCTTGTACCCCCCTCCAATCCGTTAATTACTTGCCTATTCTGATTGAAAAGCTAAAGGGAATAGAGAAATTTTAAAGCCTTGCTTTTCTTCTAAGCGTCCCTAAAAAAATTTTTTCTAAATAGCCCACGCTAAAAAATATATTTCTTCCATACAATCAGCCAATCTATTCCAAACCAAATAATAGCAGCAAAGCTCAGCAGGCAAATAAAGGCGAAAAAATAGGCGATAAGGATGAAAAAGCCGTCATCTTCTAAAAATGCTAGGCCAAAGGCTAGAAGGGGTAAAGCTGCTAATAAGTTGGTCAAAGGAATGGGAAGGGGTAAAGATAGAAAAAAAGCCAAAATAGCAATGGTCAGTCCGTGGATGATATGTAAATAACGATTTTTTACTAGCCCTATCCACCGGGTAGAAATCAAAAAGCCAAGCTTAGTATCTATTTTAAGCACATAGAACATCACCTTCTTTACAAACAAAAAGGGGATCTTTTTTTGCAATAATCTCTTAGGAAGCCAAACTTTATCTCCAAACGCTATTCTTAAACCTATTAAAAGGATTAACAATCCTAAAAGAGTGGATAGCCCAGGAATTTGCATGGGACTACAAAAAGGAAGACTCAACACAATTAACAAGGTAGCATAACCTTGATCGGCCAAATGATCCATAATTTTCTGGACCGATAACTCTTCTGAATGTGTTTGGTTCAATAAATGCTCGAGCTTTTCAGCTAAAGAGGAACATTTTTTTAACATATTGCTCTGTAAAATTGCTGGTTGTAGGATTCAGAATAAAAACTTGCGTATGGAGCTATCAACTTTATCACCCTTTATCCTCTTTATTTGAATTAAAGGATTTTCATCTAAGGATGAGAAAACATTGCTCTTCCCCTGCCGCTTTTGTCTTTTCTGCTCTATTCGCTGTTTACTTAAAAAGGAGAGCTTTTGGTAACAGATCAAATGGGCTTGAAAACTTTTATTTGCGCGTAGTGATTATAAAATTTCAGCTGCAAGGGCTGCCAATTCACTGCGTTCTGTCTTCTCCATAAATACATGCCCATAAACTTGCTGATTGCTAAAGCGTCCCACCACATAGCTAAGGCCATTAGAATCCTTATCTAAATAAGGATTGTCAATTTGTGTAGGATCTCCTGTTAAAATAACCTTCGTGTTTTCTCCTGCACGAGAAACAATCGTCTTCACTTCATGGGGAGTAAGGTTTTGAGCTTCATCAATAATGATATACATCTTTGGCAAAGAACGTCCCCTTATATAAGTAACCGCTTCCATTTCAATCTTTTTGCTTTCCATCACCCACCGCAAAGTTTCGCTAGGCTCACTTCCTACAGAATCACAGAGATATTCTAGATTATCATAGATAGGTTGCATCCAATTTAATAGCTTCTCTTCCTTAGTGCCTGGAAGATACCCAATGTCACGCCCAAGGGGGATCACAGGGCGGCTAACAAGAATGCGCGTATAAGTTCCTTCATCAAATACTTTACGTAAGCCGCAAGCCAATGCTAAAAGGGTTTTTCCCGTCCCTGCTTGCCCGATCAGTGAAACCAATTTAATTTCATCTCGCAAAAGGGCATCAATCGCACATCTTTGCTCTACGTTAAGAGGTTTAATTCCCCAAAGATTATTAGCTTTTATAAGGGGCTCGATTATCCCTCGCTTTGCATTATACTTACCAACCCCTGATGAGTGCTCGGGGGAAGAAAAAATACAATACTCGTTAGGCTGTAAATCTTCGGCATCTATCTGAATAGCTCCATCTTTGTAAAACACATCAATAGCATGTTTAGGCATTTCTATCCGCCGTAAACCCTTATACATGGACGCATAGCAATATTTTAAATTTTCATAATCTTCTGTTTCTAAACCAATGGCTTCGGCTTTAATACGGGCAGCAAAATCTTTAGAAACAAATACAACGTTCTCTCCCTTCTCTTTTAGAAAGAAAGCAGCTAGAATAATTTTATTATCATTATTGGAAAGAGCAAAGTTATAAGAATAATCGGTTTTAAATTCGACCTGGATGCGTATCACTGCCTGGTTATCTAAAGTAACGCCGGCATGCAAGTTTCCCGCACCTATAGTATTTAGATTACTTAAATAGCGAAAAACCGCACGTGAATTACGTCCTAAATCGCTTGGCAAACGCTTCATTTTGTCCAATTCTTCTAACACAGTGACGGGGATAATTACATTTTGGCCAGGAAATTTGATGATCGCTTCGGGATCATGCAATAAAACGTTAGTATCAAGAACAAATGTTTTCGAGAGCATACTCGATCTCCTTGTTGCGATAAATCAGTAGCAAATTATCTTTTCGACTTGAACAAAAAAGAAAAACAGGAAAATTTTACTTTTCTGTAAGGCAGGTCTCTTAGATATTAAGATAAGGAATGGGAAGAAAAAAGTAAAAAATTAATATTTTTTAATATATTCTTTTTCTTTTAAGGAGCTCATCTCTTACCTATTTTGCTCTCTATCAGCAAATTACACATTAATTCAGCACTTAACAGCTTTGACTGCTAAAAAACACTTGACTTGTATTTTCTTTTATCGTATGGTATGAGTATAATTAAAGATTATTACATTATTTTTAATAAGTGAGGTATCAGGATGAAAATTAATGATAAAATATTAAGCATCCCCCCTTATATTTCGACTAGCTGGAGGCATGTAAAATCGCTCCAAATGAAAGGCCCTTTTTTAGTCATCACTTTAATGGGCGGCGAATCAATTAACATTCCTAACCTTAAAGGAGAAGTAATTGAGCAAATTTTTAGTGCCCATGCTGAATATTTAGAAAAATTTATTGATCCTCAAGAGGAGAGTGACCCTAATTTATCTCAAGCTATGTTGAATACCGACCAAGGCGAAGTACCTTTTAAGCTAGGAATTGGTTCTATCGATGGTATGGGCAATCCCTTGATTCATAATCCCGCCCAACGCGATGCTCCTGATATTCCCAAACAGATTTTAGAAAAAATTGCAGCTATCGCTAAAATCATTTCTCCAGAAGAGCTAAATGTATTGCCTAAAGCAGAATTAGACTGTAATTGTCTTCATTGCCAAATTGTGCGCACAATCAATGTAGCCGTGGAACCAGAAGCAATGACAGCAATGGGCTCAGAAGAAGAGGAAGTTAAAGAGGAAGAACTCGTCTTCCAACAATGGGATGTGACCCAAGCAGGTGATAAGCTATTTAATGTGATTAACAAGCTAGATACGCAAGAAAATTATAGAGTCTATTTGGGCCATCCTGTGGGATGCACCTGTGGAAAATCAAGCTGCGAGCATATAGTAGCTGTCCTTAAAAGTTAAAAACTTATTATTTTTCCTAGCTAAACCCTCATTTTTCTTTTGCCCACCAACACTTCAATTAATGCATCGCGCTATTTTTTCTTTCTCCTTAAAGAAAACATTGTCTGATGCATTAATCCTATCTAAACCTCCTAACTTCCTTGACAATTTTTGATCTAGTCCATAAAATTTTTATCTATAACTATTACTTTTAGGAGCTAACTGATGAATCAAGCAGCCTCATACTTGCTGGCAACTTTCTTCTTTGCTCAATGTCTCAGCCAGCCTGTTCATAGCGACTTAGAAAAAACATCCTCTTCTTCCCCTTACCTCCAATCAAATCTCAATCCAGATTCTTCTGCCACCGCACAACCTTTTACAGCTTTTACAGGACGTACTCTAAAAAACAAGGTAAGAATCCGCCTTCAACCTAATTTAGAAGCACCTATTTTACGTGAAAGCAATAAAGGAGATTTATGGATTGTTGTAGGAGAAAGGGATGATTTTTATGCTTTAAAAGCACCTGAAGACCTTAAAGGATATGTTTTTCGCACTTATGTATTAGATAATACAATTGAAGGAAACCGTGTGAATGTACGCCTAGAGCCTCATCTAGATGCCCCTGTTATTGCCCAACTTCAAACGGGTGACAAAGTTAATGGCCAAATTAGCGCTCTTAATAATAAATGGCTAGAGATTACCCCCCCTGCCTCTACACATTTTTACATTGCTAAAGAATATATAGAAAAAATAGGCAATGCTGATTTAAAAGCCTCTTTAAATCATAAACGCAAAGAAGGGATCAGCCTACTTGAAAGTACACTTACTCAAAGTCAGCAAGAATTCCTTAAGCCATGGAATCAGATTAACCTAGAGAAAATCAATGAGGATCTTAATAAAATAATTAACACTTACTCCGACTTTCCAGAAATCCAAGGTAGAGCAAGAGAATTATTGGCCACTATCCAAGAAGATTATTTACAGAAAAAGATTTATTATCTAGAGAATCTTTCCACCCATGCCGAGCAGCTCCACACTCATAACAAGACACTTTCTAGCAAAGTGGCTTTACAAGAGCAAAGAATAGCTGAGCTAGAACAAGCTAGCCAACCCAAGCTTCCTAGTAGTTCCTCGGTAACTTCAAGTAGCTATAGTGCTGATAAAATGAGCGCATGGCTGCCAGTAGAAAATCAATTATATGAAACATGGGCAGAAATGCATGATAATCAGCCTATCTCGGCTTATTATGATGAACAGCAGCAGCAAGCCAGCACAATAAAAGGCATCATTCAACCTTATGATCGATCTGTCCGTAACAAACCAGGCGACTTTGTGCTTTTAAATCCAACTACCCAGATTCCTATGGCTTATCTTTACAGTACGCAAGTAAACCTGCAAAACTATTTAGGTCGAGACATTACCTTAAAAGCCTCTCCTCGAAACAATAATGACTTTGCCTATCCTGCCTACTTTGTTCTTTCGATAGAGTAGAAAGCCTATTTATTAAGGCGCTGAAAGGCGCCTCATTACTTGAGGCCAATTTTCTTTTCTATAAAACTTCTAAGGTATTGAAAAAACATCCGTCTGTTTATCATTTTTTACTCATTGACAGATAAACGCGTTTGTAAAGGATTCTCCTCAAGCTCCGCAATATTTGTTGGCTGATTTGTCGACCTCCGTGTCTTTAAATCTACAGTTTCAAGTAGCTCAATTTCATTCTGTCCACCCACTCCCAGATCTTTAAACTTCCTAGCCGTCACTAGCACTCGACCCTCAAAAGAACCTACGGTCTTATTATAAGCTTCTACAGCTCTACTTAAGCCTTTTCTTACATCTTCAAAATGTTCGCTCATCACTTGCAAACGATCATACAACTGGCGGCCTAATTGGCTAATCGCCTGGGCATTTTCGGCAATCAGCTCTTGCCGCCAACCATAAGCGACGGCCCGCAGCAATGCTATCAAAGTAGTAGGGGTAGCTAAAATAACCTGCTGATCTACTCCATGTTCGATTAAAGAAGGATCGTGCTCTAGAGCGGCACTAAAAAATGTTTCGCCCGGAAGAAAAAGTACCACAAATTCAGGTGCTGGCTGAAATTGGTCCCAATAAGCTTTTGCAGAAAGCTGATTGATATGAGTACGGACCTGTTTAGCATGCTCTTTTAACTTCATGATTTTATCCGTTTCGTTAGGCATCTCTAAAGCCTCTAAATAAGCTTGCAAAGGAGATTTTGCATCCACTACGATCTGCTTGTTATTGGGTAGATTAATGATAAGATCAGGTCTTAGACGACGCTCATCGTGGGTAGAACTTTCTTGCTGCAAAAAGTCACATTTTTCAACCATTCCAGCCATTTCTACGACCCGTCGTAATTGAATTTCCCCCCAGCGCCCTCGCACATGAGGCATACGTAATGCTTTTGCTAGATTTGCCGTTTCTTGCTGTAGCTGTGCATTAGCAGTATATAAGCTTTTTACTTGCTCAGTGAGAGTAGCGTAAGCTGAAACACGGGATTTTTCTAAATCTTCAATCTTGCTATCAAATTTCTCTAGTTTCTCTTTGATGGGTTTGACAAGCTCGTCAATCGCTGCCTCACGCATTTTTAAATCTCCTTTAGCCCCCTCTTGCAATTTTTCAAAACGAGCAGCAGCTAAATCCAAAAACATCTGGGAACTTGATTTTAGAGCCTCTGCTGACAGAGCATTAAAGGTATCAGTAAATTTTTGCTGAGCTTGATCTAAAAGTTCAAGCTTTTCTTGCATTTGCTGAGCTTGATGAGTTAATTGCATTTCCAATTCAGCAATTCTACTTCTTTGAAAGCTATTTTCTTCGCGATAATTTTGGAGCTGTATTTCTTTGCTTTCTAAGCTCTCTCGCCATTCTCGCCCCTGTTGTTCTAGCACTCGGCATTTTTCCATCCATAAAGCCTTTTCGCTCTGTTTATCTTTACACTTTAAAAGCGTCCAAATAAAACTTACCCCTAAGACGCCTATTACCAGCGCTAGTACCCCATCTACCAGATAATCCATTGGCTTAACCTCCCCTCAAACTAAATGAAATGCTCCTATCCTAGCACTTCAAAAGAAAAAATTGCGATAAAACTGTTCCCTTGCTCGAATTTAAATTGGCAAATAAATCGATTAAGCAAAGAGGCAATCACACACACGTAAAGGCCTACATTCACTCTATCTTCCCCTCCTAGCCTTATGATGCTAGGCAAGCAGTCATCACATCTGGACGGCCTTTAAAGAGGGATTTTATACTAGATAGTTAACATTATTGTTACTTAAATAAAAACATACATTTTTCTAAGGATCTATAAAGGCTCACCTAATCATGTAATTATCAGAGTAAAAAAAACAGCCTGCAAGCTATCTAGAAGGCAAAGCAGTTCAGCTTATTGCCCTTCTAGCACTCCTATGAGTTTCTTGCCAAAATTTCCTTGTATACGTGGTCATCATGGCTATTTTTTAGCAGTCGAATGGGCTAAGGGATTACCTATCAGATGACGACACAGGAGTTTTTAAGCGCTCACCAAGAAAGAAAGCTTTTGTTGATAAAAAAATGCATGGCGCTTCAAACTATGAGATTTATCAAGACATTACTTTCATGATTTTACTTTAATACCTAAAGGAATTTGAAGAGAGCTTGTACAAAGCTTATCAGATAGGAGATGAAAAAGTTTTTCCTCAAAAGGCTAATCTCTTGTAATTAAGGCTATCCCTTTTGATAGCTAGCTAAAAATAGAGCCTTGTATACTGCGATCTTTTTAATCTCCATGAATTCTATTTATTCTAAATATTTCAATTTTTTAGAATTTTTTAACATTTAAGAATTGAGTAAACAGATAAAAAAGCAGTAATCAATATTCAGTAAATTTTTATTTAGATAAAAAGTGATTGATGTATTGTAAGAAATTTAGGTAGAATAGCAATAAAAAATTATTTTATGTTACACTCTCCTACACGCTCTTTATGGCTTATTCCCTTAATTTCTATTCTTTTGCTAACCCCCTTTAGCTCTACCATTGATTTGGCAGTGGCACGCTATTTTTTTGCTAACGGCCATTTTCAATCTAATAGCTTTTTAAATTTTCTTTATTCTTATGGAATGGTTCCAGGCTGGATCTTAACTTTATTTGCTTTATTATTTTTGGTTTTATCCTACCTTCATCCCTTCTGGAAATGTTGGCGGCCTTATGCCCTTATTCCCCTTTTAACGATGATTGTAGGAGCTGGCATTATTGTAGACTTATCGCTAAAGGGACATTGGGGTCGCCCTCGTCCTAAGCAGCTTGAAGAATTTGGTGGCCTCCAGCATTTTAGACCTTTTTACCAACCTAATTTCTTCCATCAACCTGAACCTTCTAAATCTTTTCCCAGTGGCCATTGTTCGATGGGTTTCGTTTTCTTGTCGCTTACCCTTATAGGGCGGCGGCTAAGGCAGCGTTGGCTTTATTGGTGGGGTACTTTCACTTCTGTGATCTTAGGAGCTCTGCTAGGCTATACCCGTATGGCCCAGGGAGGACACTTTTTTACTGATGTTATTTTTGCAGCAGCTTTTATGTGGTGGACAGCTCTCTTTTTTGATTGGTTGATATTTGAGCAACGGATAGCAGATGAAAAGTTTGACAAAGAAACAGTATGAATTATTGAGCTATATAAAAACCTATCTTCAAACGCACCACTATGCCCCCAGCTATCGAGAAATTATGCAGCACTTCTCTTTTACTTCTCTAGGCACAGTGTACAAATACATTACTATTTTAAAGAGCAAAGGCTTGCTGGAGTCAAAAAAAAAGAGCAGGCGCTCACTTTCTTTACTTCATGACTATCCAACAAAAAAGGATTTCACTAGCTTATCCTTACCTTTCATTGGGTACATTTCTGCCGGAGAACCTATTGAGACTTTCCCTAAAAGTCTTTCTTTTGAAGTGCCTAGCTCTTTGATTACCATGCCTGAAGCCACCTACATTCTTAAAGTGAGAGGAGATAGCTTAGTGGAAGAACTTTTGGCTGATGGGGATTATTTAGTGGTAGAAGCACGCCAAGAAGCTCAGGCAGGAGAAACAGTGTTAGCTCTTTTAAACCAAAATGATGTCATTATAAAGAAATATTTTCTAGAAGATGTTTATGTCCGCTTAGTCAGTCGTAGTCTTCACAACCACCCTGTCATCTTAAGGGAAGATGATATCATGGTTCAAGGCGTGGTAGTAGCGGTTATTAGAAAAAATTTTTAAAAAGTTTTCCTATCCTCAAAGTTATGATGAAAAACAAGCTAATTGATAAACAGATGTGAGCGCTAACCGCAATCAAAGAACCTATTACACTGCCTGGCAGCTTGAATATCTTTATATAACTAAGAATCGTGAGTAAAAAGGTCTTTGCCAATCCAGTAAATAAACTTTATCTCTTCTAAAAAAAAGTATAAATTTAGCGAGTTATACCTAAAATTTATTAAACTAGATTTCATCCTCCTCTTCTTCGGGTTCCGGCTCGTAATCCTCTAGAGCTTTAGCTTTTTTGCCTGCAATAATTCTTGCTAGCGATAATACCCAGGCTACGATCAAATAAATCCAAGATAAAGCAAAGAAAACTAAAGAAAAATGGGTCAAAAGTCCATAAATAATGAAAACAGCTGCCACCACAGTAAAAAACACCACTTGAAAAGTAGCTACACGCATATGCAAATTTTTTAAACTTGGAAATTTCCATCGGCTAACCATAAAATAGCCGATAGTAATCATCATAAAAAATAGAATCCATGCACGGGTTATTTCCTCTATGGAAATGAAATGATGGAATTCTTCGGATATTAAAAAGAGGTTTCCTGAGACTGCCGCTGCTGCCGCTGCGGGAATGGGCAGGCCTGTAAAGTTCTTTGGTTTCTCTTCTAAAGTGAAGCCAACATTAAGAGCAGGGCTTGGGCGGTTGTGAACACTGAAGCGCACGAGACGCAAAACTCCGCATACTGTATAAATCATGGCTCCGGTGGTAAGGAAAAAGGAGAGCTCGGTGCCAGGAGATAACGCTAAGCTTTTAAGAATGATAACTGAAGGACAGACTCCGAAAGTAATGGCATCAGCCAACGAATCAAACAACCCTCCAAATTCGCTTTGCGCTTTCATCGCGCGAGCAACAGCCCCATCTAATAAGTCAGCAAAAGCTGCTAAGAGAAGGATAGCCGCCGCTTCCGTCAAGGCTTGCACAGAGACTTCACCACGAGTTATCATGCTAATCTTAAATATTACAAAAAGACCGCATGTTAAGCCAAAGGCTGTAATTACATTAGGCAACAGATAAACTTTTTTCATAGATGAACCCAATAATAGGAAAGTCATAGTACAAAAAAAAAGACTACAAGTACAGCACGAAAAGTTTATCCGCAATAAACAGGCAAAGGTCTACCTATTCATCATTCTTTCTCTTGCATTTACATAAAAATAAATTTTTACCTATTACACTTTACTAAGCAATTTGCCTCTTGGCGCTATAAGTAGAAATCTGGTATACCTAGGTCATTTTTAACATCTCTTTAAATAAAATAGGCTCTCAAGAAGGTTATTAACCTTTAAATTTATAGGCCCCTCTATGGCAAAAAAAACTCCTTCTCTTAAACATGTCGCGGACACATATCTTGATTTTACAGTTACAAAAGCTCTAGAAATTCCCGAACTTCAATGTTTTTTAACTGAGCTAGTACACACGCCTACCGGCGCCCAAATCATGCATTTGGGAAATGAAGATCCTGAAAACCTTTTTTGTCTATCTTTTCAAACGCTTCCCAATTCCTCTAATGGGGTGGCTCATATTTTAGAACATACTGTTTTATGTGGGTCAGAAAAGTTTCCAGTCAAAGATCCCTTCTTTGCGATGACTCGTAGGAGCCTCAACACCTATATGAATGCCCTTACAGGTCAGGACTTTACATGTTATCCCGCTGCTTCTCAAGTTCCTAAAGATTTTTATAATCTTTTAGAAGTCTATCTCGATGCAGTATTTAAACCTAACCTTAAATACTTTAGCTTTCTACAAGAAGGGCACCGCCTTGAATTTAGCAATCCTACAGATCCCCACTCTCCTTTAGAATATAAAGGAATAGTATTTAATGAAATGAAAGGAGCAATGGCCTCACCGATGTCTCGCCTAGGTGAAGCTTTAAATCAAGCCCTGTATCCTAATACCATTTATGGATATAATTCAGGTGGCGATCCAAAAATTATCCCCTCTTTGAGTTATAATGAGCTGGTAGAGTTTCATCAAAAATATTATCACCCCAGTCGCTGCCTATTTTTCTTCTACGGCAATTTACCGCTTGTGGAACATTTAGATTTTATTACTCAGCATACTTTGAGATTGGCTAATAAAGCTTCTCCCTTACCTCCCATTCCTTTCCAACCTCGTTTTTCTACTCCCCACTATGTACATGAATTTTATCCCCTTGCCTCCCATGAACCCACCGAAAATAAAACGATGCTTGCGCTAGGATGGCTGACTTGCCACATTTTAGAGCAGCATGAACTGTTAGCGCTTAGTATTGTAGAAATTATTTTGATGGATACGGACGCGTCTCCTTTAAAAATGGCCTTGCTAAAGTCTGGTTTATGCAAGACGGCTAGTGCCTATATAGACACAGACGTTCACGAAGCACCCTTTATAATCATTCTTAAAGGCTGCCAACCTGAATGCGCAGGCACAATAGAAAACCTTATTAAAAACACTTTAATAGAAATTACGAGGGAAGGAATTTCTTTAAATTCGATAGAAAATGCCATGCATCAGTTAGAATTTTTCCGTAGCGAAATCACAGGTGATCAATCTCCTTTCGGACTCTCCCTTTTTATGCGTGCAGCCCTTTTAAAACAGCACGGCGCTAAGCCAGAAGAAGGGCTTATGATTCATACACTTTTCGACAGACTAAGGCAGCATCTTATCGATAACCCTCATTATTTAACTAACTTAATTCGCAAATATTTTATTGATAACCCTCATTATGTTCGCCTTATATTAGAGCCTAGCAAAGAGCTTGAAGCTCAAGAGCTGGACCAAGAAAGAGCCGTTCTAAATAAAATTCATCAATCTTTATCAGCTAAAGAGATAGAACATCTATTGCAACAAGCAAAAGAACTTTCCGCTTTCCAAAAAGACCAAGAGGAAGCATGTTTAGATATTTTGCCCAAGCTTTCTTTAGAAGATATTCCTGTACATGGTAAAGATTATTTATTAAACCAAGAAAGGATAGGCAATTTCCAAGTATTCACTCATTCTTGCTTTACAAACCGCATCCTTTATGCAGATCTAATTTTTAATTTACCCAATATTGAAGAGGCGGATTTATTTTACGCACGCCTCTTTGCCCTTTTGCTGCCTCAAATGGGATGTGGTGGAAGAAATTACATGGAAAATCTTGAATTCATCCAGGCTCATATAGGAGGAATAAATGGTTTTCTATCTCTTAACATTCAAGCCCACGACTTTAATAAAATATCACCTACCTTATCGCTAAAAGGGAAAGCTCTTTATCGTAAAATACCCCAGCTTTTTCAGCTTCTTCAGGAGATGGCTAGCTCTACCGATTTTAAAGATCTCCCCCGTTTGAAAGAAATTCTGCAAAAACATTATACAACCTTAGAAAGCTCTATCAACCAAAATTCTCTTCGCTATGCTACTAATCTTTCTGCGGCAGGACTTAGTATACCCTCTCATATTTCTAATC
The DNA here is from genome assembly GCF_018342455.1 of Neochlamydia sp. AcF95. Lineage (NCBI taxonomy): Bacteria > Pseudomonadati > Chlamydiota > Chlamydiia > Parachlamydiales > Parachlamydiaceae > Neochlamydia > Neochlamydia sp. AcF95. Next base: position 13,240 of record NZ_JAEMUC010000019.1, read on the forward strand.
ACTGGTATGGGCTAGAATACTTTTGGAAAATCAAAGAGCTAGCCTTGAATTTTGAACTCCATAAAGAAATCTTAATTGCAAAGCTTATAGAAATGAAAGACAAGCTTTTAGCCACTGACCAACCCCACTTAGTGCTTTCTTGCGATGCTAAAATTTATGCGGAGATTAAAGCCCAGAATTTTTATGGTCTTCTAGATATGCCACTTCATTCTTATGAAGCTTGGAAAGGAGACTTCATCCTCTCTCCCATCGCTTCTCAGGGACGCACGATTTCTGCGCCTGTGGCTTTCATTAGCAAAGTTTTCAACACAGTTCCTTATATTCATGAGCATGCGCCTGCTCTAAGCATTGCGGCCTTTTTATTTGATAATTTAACTTTACATGCAAGCATTCGTGAACAAGGAGGAGCCTATGGGGGAGGAGCTGTCAGCAATGCAATGGCTGGTAATTTCTATTTTTATTCATATCGAGATCCTAATATTTTTAGCACATTGAATGCTTTTGAAGCCTCAATTAATCATATTCTTCAAGGACAATTTGATGAAGAGGACATAGTAGAGGCTCAATTAGAAATGATTCAAGCAATGGACGCCCCTATCTCCCCTGGCAGCCGTGCTGATTTGGCATATAGCTGGCTAAGAGAAGGAAAAACTGCAGCTGTTCGGCAAGCCTTCCGTGCTAAACTTTTAACATTAACAAAACAAGAGATCATAGAGGCGGTAAGAACTTTTATTGCTCCTAACTGGCAAAAGGGAGCAACGATTGCTTTTGCAGGAAAAGAGCTTCTGGAAAAAGAAAATGCTTTATTAGCTGAGCATCATCATTCTCTCTTGCAAATTGAGACGATTTAAGGTTTTCTTGTTCTAGCATTCTCTATTCAGCCTCGGGCGCTTAATGAATCGAGGATAAAAGCCTATTAAATAAGATGAGCTCTAGCTAGTAAGTGAAGAACGCTTTCTGCCCGCTTATTGCAAGCTTAAGTTAAAATGACCAAAATTTTATAGGGGAACAAGTAGAAAACTGAAGAAAAAGAGAATCAGCTTTTTAAGCTTTAAACTGATCGCTTGAATTTTAAATTTATTTCTTTTTTTATTTTATTAGATAGAGGAAAGATTTTGAGCAGCTATTTAAATCAGAGGCTTTAAAAAAATTAGGGTTTTAATTTAAGAGGTGCGGCCATAGGAAAACTATAAATTCCCGGCTTATCACACAAGAAGCGGCTTATCCTAAAGCATAGGATAATTTAGTCGAAAGATTGATGGGTATAAAGCATGCTTAAAATTTAAGACTTTTTATCGAAGATAATAGGTTTTTTAGCTACTTCTTATGCAGCCCGATACTTTGTGAAGACCCTGATCGTTAAGTAGAAAGGCTCCTTTTAAAGAGTTGAATATGTAGACTAAGCTTTTTAAAGCATATAATAAAAAGCCTAGGTAGAGAATAACCTAGACTTTTTAGAGCATACCTTTGAAAAGATGCAAAATTAAACAGCTTTTCGGATATTTTTCTTTTTAAGAGCTGATTCGGCATACTGTTTCATGTCTTGTGCATGAATAACCCATGCCGCACCTTTACGTTGAGCTTTTAACATACCTACACGGGTGGCATAATAGATCTTTTGCGCTGGGACACTCAGCATCTTAGCTACCTGATTAACCGAATAGTATCCTTTATTATTATCAAACAACAACTCACCATTAAAAGTAGATTTAGAACGAGAATACTTTTGCTTGCGATAAGCTTCCAGATCATCTAAATGGATTGTCCAACGGGTAGTTTCTTTGCTAGCTTTCAATTTATTTAATTTAATGGCCACATAGATAGCTTGGCGCGTTACTTTGTTAAGTTTGGCGGCTTCGGTAATTGAAACCAACTTATTTTCAAACTTCTGATTATCCTTAGGTTTGGTCATGGTTTTAATCTCCAAAATTTTCTGTTTAATAATTTGTGATAAATATATTTATGATATTTTTCTTTAGTCTTGCGATCATCTGCGCCTACCTCTTAAATAATTTAAGAGGCTTGGCTCACATTTTCAGAGACTTATATTTTAATGTTTTCTAAAAAGGCCTTAAAATTCGTTAACTTAAGGCAAAAGTATTGCATAAAAAAGAATTGAAATCAAGCTTTTCTTTACATAGAATTTAAATTTTTTTTATTAGCTATTTACCTCATGGCAGCTAAGGTTCAAGGCGTTAAAAACAAATAGAAATAAAGAAGCCGAGCCTTTATAATGGATTTTTAGATTTTTATCAGGAGAAAAGGATGTCTGGGGTTAAAAAGGCCATATTTTTGTTATTATATTTGTTAACCTCTTTCCTCTCAGTAGCAGAAGGCAAATTACCGAATTTAACTCCTGCTATACTATCAGCCAAGCTGAATGAAATTATGAAAACGCATGCTTCTCATAAAGAGCTTACACCTGTTCTCATTGAAAGAACTTTAAACAACTACCTCGAAATACTTGATCCTAATAAAAGTTATTTCATTGAATCTGATATTGCTCAATGGTTACATCCTTCTAGCCATTTACTCGATCAGATTCTGCAAGATTATCATCGCAATAGTTTTAGCCAATTTGAACAAATTCACCAGATCATGATTCAAGCCATTAAGCGTCGTCAGGCATTGGAAGAAAAAATTGATATAAGCAACCTTCCTAAGCAGGTACGCACAGATGAATTTAAAGAGATGAAATGGACACATACAGAAAAAGAGCTTTTAGCTAGGTTAGAAAGAATAAAAGCTTTGCAAATAGAGGCTTCGGAAAAATTAACTCCTGCTCAAAAAGATAAAACCCTTAAACGCATCCAGAAACGTCAAGCAAAATACGAAGAAGATATTCTAGACACAAACACTTTAAAACACGAGCAATTCTTACTAGCCAATATTCTTAAAGCGACTGCTTCTGCCTTAGATAGCCATACTGCCTATTTTACACCCGATGAGGCAGCCCAGTTCATGATTCATGTACAACAGCGTCTTTTTGGGATTGGAGCCCAACTAAGAGATGATCTAAATGGTTTTAGCATTATTAAAATTATTGAAGGAGGTCCCGCGGCAGAAAACAAAATGCTTAAAATTAAAGATCGCATCATCGCTGTAAATGGTGAATCTGTGGTGGGCCTAGACATCGCGGATGCCGTAGAGCTCATTCGTGGAGAAGAAAACAGCCCCGTAACTTTAACAGTGATTCGAGAAGCACCTGAAAATGAAGATAAGATAAAAGAAGAAAAACTAGATGTAACGCTTAACCGTGGAGAAGTGGTTCTAAAAGACACGCGTTATGAATCTTCCTATGAGCCATTTGGGGATGGAGTCATCGCTTATCTAAAGCTCTACTCTTTTTATCAAGATCCGGAAAGCTCATCAGCAAGTGATTTAGCTGAGGCACTTAAAAAAATTAAAAGGGAGCAGCATGTCAAAGGAGTGATTCTTGATTTGCGCTTTAATTCAGGTGGTTTGCTTTCCCAAGCAGTTGAGGTTACTGGCCTTTTTATTACCAAAGGAATTGTAGTTTCTATCAAAGACGATACAGGTAAAATCCAGCATTTACGCGCATTAGAAGGACGTAGCGTTTGGGAAGGCCCTTTAGTGGTCCTAACCAACCGAGCAAGCGCTTCTGCCTCTGAAATTGTGGCCGGGACTTTGCAAGATTATGGGCGCGCTATGATCGTAGGAGATGATCATACTTTCGGAAAAGGTTCTTTTCAAACCTTTACTCTTAACACTACTATTCAAAACCATGCAGTCAATCCCCAAGGCGAGTACAAAGTTACACGAGGCCGCTACTACACAGTCTCCGGGCGTACGCCCCAATTGACCGGAGTCACCTCAGATATTGTAATCCCTGGACCTTTAGCGGAAATGGAATTAGGAGAACAGTATGCCAAATACCCTTTGGAGAACGATCAAATAAAATCTAACTTTAATGATGATCTTTCTGATGTTCCTTTTTTTCAAAGAGAACAGCTTCGTATGTTTTACAGTTATGACCTACAGCCTCGCCTAAATACCTATCAACCTTTTATGGAGCAACTCCGCAAAAATGCTAAGTATCGCATCGAAAAAAATCCTAATTATCAAAATTTTTTGAAGGAATTAAAAAAGAAAAAAATTGCTGATGAAGAGGAGCCGGCAGAGTTTGGTCAAAATGACTTACAGCTAACAGAGGCTTATAATGTAATGAAAGATGTAATTCTTCTCATGCAATAATCCTTTAAACCACTTAAAATTACTAAATATTTGCTATAGCTCCAGCTTAGAGGGCGGGGTTTATATTAAATTTAGCACTTCTTTACTTAATGGGCACTTCTAAGAGGTGTATCCCTCATCTTCCTCTATTTCGATCATCTAGTTTCCCTTGAATTCTATGGGCCAATCAAGGAAAATAGTCTTTCGATCATAGATTAACTTAATAAGGATTTTAGAAATGACTGTTCGTGTACGCATAGCTCCTTCTCCTACAGGCGATCCCCATGTTGGAACCGCCTACATGGCACTTTTTAACCTCATCTATGCCCGCCATCATCAAGGAAAATTTATTTTACGTATTGAAGATACTGATCGCTCACGTAGCCGTCCTGAATATGAGCAAAACATTTATACAGCCTTACAGTGGTGTAACATCCAATGGGATGAAGGTCCTGATATAGGAGGCCCTTATGGTCCTTACCGCCAATCCGAGCGTTTCGAAATCTACAAAAAATATGCCTATGAACTTGTCGACAAGGGGCGAGCTTATAAATGCTTTTGTACGCCAGCAGATCTAGAAGAAATGCGTGAATTGGCAACAAAGCTGGGGAGCCGACAAGGTTACGATCGCCGGTGCCGCAATTTAAGTGCGGAAGAAATTCATCAGCGGGAAATTCAAAATCTTCCCTATGTTATCCGTCTCAAAATGCCTTTAACAGGGGAATGTGTGTATGAAGATCATATTAAAGGCCGTATCACTTGTCCGTGGGCCGATATCGATGATCAAGTTCTTCTTAAATCTGATGGGTTTCCTACTTATCATTTAGCAAACGTGGTAGATGATTATCTTATGAAAATCACCCATGTAATCCGCGGTGATGAATGGATGAGCTCAACGCCTAAGCATATTTATCTGTATGAAGCTTTTGGCTGGGCAGCACCTACTTTTATGCATATGCCCTTATTATTAGGAAGAGATGGAAAAAAGTTATCTAAGCGTAGGAATCCTACCTCTATCTTTTATTACCGGGATTCTGGTTACCTAGCAGAAGCCTTTGTTAACTTCATGACATTGATGGGCTATAGCATGCCTGGTGATAAAGAAATTTATGCTTTAGACGAAATTATTCAAGAATTTGATTATAAGCGCATTGGGGTATCGGGAGCCATATTCGATGTGCAAAAGCTGGCCTGGATCAACCAACAGTATCTTATAAAGAATATCCCCGAGAACAAGCTATGGGAAAGATTACGTCAATGGAATTTTAGTGATGAATATATGCAAAAATTAATGCCTTTATGCCATTCACGTATTAAGACTTTCGGCGAATTTATGGAATTATGTGATTTTTTCTTTATTAATCATCTCAAATACACCGTAGAGATTTTTACTGTTAAAGGAATCACTTATCATCAAGCTCCTCTGATTTTACAGGGGATAATATGGTACATGGACGAAAATGAAAATTGGGGAAGTACGGGAATAAACCAGGCTTCAAGGAGTATGGCAGAGCTATTCGGGGTAAACCATAAGAAAACCATTATGCCTCTTTTATTTGCTAGCTTAATGGGAAAGCTACAAGGTCCTCCTTTATTTGATTCTGTCGCTATATTGGGAAAAGATCGCACCCGTGCTAGACTTTTAGAATCTATTGAATTCCTAGGTGGTATTTCTAATAAGAAAATGGATACATTAAAAAAAGCTTGGCAGCAAAAAGATGCTAGGCATCTTATTGAATTGCCGGAAATTAGTTAAAGAGAACTCGATCAGCTATTAGCCAATGAGGGAAACTATGCTATTAGAACTTGTGAACATCTTTCATTCTATTTTATCGTTTACCATGGATGGGACTTATAAATGGATCCTGGAAGCAATAGGAATTGTATTGCTCGTTTTAATTATTAATTTCTTTGCCAGACGCGGCTTAGAGAAGCTACACCTCTATTTTGAAAGAACTAATCAAATTTGGAAAGATAGCTTTGTTCAATCTTTTTATCGCCCCTTAAGTGCTTATATATGGTTTTATGCCTTTTTTCAGCTTATTGATTTAATCAGTCACCGTGTGTTTGAGGGTACCATTTTTTCCAACCTGCCTAAAGTTCTTTCTATTGGCCTTGTTTCAGCCATCGCCTGGTTTCTTATGCGCTGGAAAAAAGCCATTATTTTCAATATGCATTTGCAAAGCCTCAAGCATGATCAGCCTATCGATTCGGGAAAAATTGATGTCATTAATAAAATGTGGACTATTATCATTTTATTTCTTGCTGCTCTCTCGGTATTAGAGATAACAGGCCAGAATATTAACACGTTAATTGCCTTTGGAGGGGTTGGCGGTCTTGCAATTGCTTTTGCTTCCCAAGAAATGATCGCTAACTTTTTTGGCGGTTTAATGGTTTACGTTACCCAACCTTTTACGGTGGGAGACTGGATTAACCTGCCTGAGCGCAAGGTGGAAGGAAATGTAGAAGAAATTGGGTGGTATATGACACGTGTACGTACCTTTGAAAAGCGCCCTATCTATATTCCAAATTCTATGTTTTCCAAAGTGGTCGTGATGAACCCAGCTAGAATGAGCCATCGCAAATTTGATGAAACCATTGGAATTCGCTACAGTGATATGCCTGTCGCTCGGCATATCATCAGTGATATAACAACAATGCTTGTTGACCATTTCCACGTCGATAGAAGGTTAGGCCCGACGGTTAATTTAGAGAGCTTTGGCAGCTACGCTGTTAATATTCATATTTCCGCTTATTTATTAGATATCGATCATAGAAGCTACATTCAAGCAAAGCAAGAAATCCTATTTTCTATCTATAATATTTTAAATAAGCATGGTGCAGAAATTGCCTTCCCAACCTCACGTCAGCTTTATACAGAAGTATGAAGTTCTTGCCTTTCAAAAGGGGGAGAGTAGTCCCCCGGCTAGCTTTTAAAAAATATTTCCATGAATAAAACCTGGCGGGCTAACTAATAAGGCCTCAATATTTTATCCCCATCCACAAATTGATTTTAATTTAGCCTTGCTATAACGATAAAAGAGAGGCTATTCAACAGCCCTTCAAGGCTTTCAGGTCGCCTATCCTAGAGAGCTTAAGCTGACCAGTCAATAGCTGGAGTTCATTAAAAAGTAGTAAAATGGCACATTGTGCGATTTATAAAAAACTAATCACGCTAAATAGGCTATTTTAAAATTAAACCGCCTCTTTAGTTTTCTTAAAAAATTTCATGGTGAAGTTGCAGGAAGAGATAGAGCAAGAATATCAAGAGAAGGAGGCATTGGACTTGCTAAAGGTTTCCCAAGCAAATGGCCAGCAAGCCTATCCATCCGCCATCAAAACAGAAGGCTTTGAAAACGAAGGAGCTGTTCTTAATGAAAATGAGCAGGAAATCCCCTTGCCAACCTTGCCAGATCAGCAGGGATGGGCAAACCCCTTCAAAACTTTTGCGGATTTCCTTAAGCAAGGTTACAATTCGCTCAAGCATACCGCCAAGAAAACTAATGATTTTGCCTGCAAATCTTCATTTTTGATTGCTATGGCCTCAGCTAGCTTAGCTAGCTTTTTTGTTGTTTTTGCTGGGATGGTATAATCCAAGGATTAAGTTAAAGAATAAAATTCTTTTTTACTTCTATCAAGGAAAAGCGGGGAAAATTAATCCCTCGCTTTCCTCTCATAAAGCTCCGCTTACTCTATGCGGGTATATTACTAGGCCTCTATCTTTAACTCCCCTTTTCTTTAAGTCGAAGTGGCATGAGCACTTTATTCATATAAGTTTTTAATTTATTCAGCTGTTTATCTTTAAGTTTTCAGCTTCAAAGCTTGCACTATTACACTTAAGAAATCCAGTCCTGTTTAGATAAGCCCATGAAAAAAGGCTGCCTGTTTTATTTATCTATCTGGCTTATAAAAAAACTTTTGAATATTGGATTAACATCTGACTCTAACTCATGGGCAGGATAGACTCTTGATTTTTTATAACAAAAAACATTTAGACGATCAAATGTATCTCTCATGAATCCATCCACGGTCTTATTAAAACCTATCTTTCTTAACCTTCCCATCAGTTTACAAGCTCCACTATAGCTTAGCCTATAGCTGAGGGTGGTAAAGTGTAAATCTTCTGAACATTGAGGAATCATGATTTTATTGTTAAGGGAAACACCTGAAGGACAAATGTCCTTAACGGAAGGACCATTATAATAAAACAAGTCCCATCCTAAAGGCAATTCTGGAATTTCAAAAGAGCTATTGAAGCGAGCGTTATCCTCTAAAATCATTAACTCGGGTATTTTGTTTTCAATCATATAAAGCCAAAGATGTATATGCGAAAGAGCGCATCCTATGGCCCCGGGATGCCCATTAAAATCATTGTTTATAAACAGCTGCTGAACTTCTGAGGTAAGCGTTAGCGTAGAATCATCGATTGCTTCCCAACGAGAATAATCAGTGATGCCCATCCGCTCTGCCTCTTTAACCCAAGCTATCCACCGTTCAGGATGGCTTTTCAGATTGATAACGGCTATAGGAGAAAGCTGCATAAATTTTTATTTTTAAAAGTTAAAGGCTACGCTATTAAGGCAGATTGCCTTTAGAGAGATAATGCCAAGCAAGCTTATATTCTTTAGCGATCTATCCTAAGATCAATTTATTAATTATTTTTGGTTTAAAGCATTTTTTCCAGGATAAAATGTTAAAATAGTTTAGTCCTTAAAAAGCCTCTAGCGTTTCCAAAATACACGCCTTAAGATAAAAAGGGCAGGCAATAATTTTTTAGCCAGCTTACAGCTTTAAAAAAAAAGAGCCACACTTTTTTAGATAAGAGGCAATAATTTTTTTAAGAGCTCAGGCATGACTAAAAAACAGGGGTTACTCTTTCTTGCATCTTAAAAAACCTTTATAAAAATATTAATTTTAAATTGATAGAAAAGTTTTATGAGGAGTCTTAAGCACTTTACTATTAAAAACATCAGACAAGCCTATTCTATAAAATTCAGCTATTATCTACTTCCTCCATCTACAAAAAGATCTTAAGAAAAGCCTAATGGTTGTTTTTAACTATCTTTTAAGCGATTTTATTGATACAAAAAGGAGTAGATAGGCTAAAATAGTGGGAAATTTAAAGTGTTCAACGCATGCTATTATCTTTACCTAACTTAATCTCTTTTTGTCGTATACCCTTAGCTTTTTTATTTTTACAGGAAAATATTTTTTGGAGAGTGATAGCGATCTTACTAGCCATGCTTAGTGATGGCCTTGATGGATATCTAGCAAGGCGCCAAAAAATCACTACCAAATTTGGCACTTTACTTGATCCCTCCACCGATAAATTTTTTGTAATTTTTGTGGCCAGTGTTCTTATCGGCGAAGGTCGATTAATGCTTTGGCAAGCTATCGCTTTGATTTGTCGCGATATTGCCGTATTAATTTTTGGAATACATCTTCTGCTTGATAAGCGTTTAGGTCACTATCAATTTCGAGCCATTTGGTGTGGCAAAGTTACTACTTTTTTACAGTTTATTGTTTTGGTAGGGCTGACCTTACAAGCTAAAATTCCTGATCCATTTTTTATTACTTTTATTTTACTAGGGCTTCTATCTTTAGTGGAACTAACCATCCCTAGAGAGAAAGAGACAATCGGATAAAATTGGCCTTATGGACGCCATGGAATAATAACGGTTAAGTAATCAGAGGCTAAAACCTATAAATGATTTTGTGATTTAGAAAATAATTGGTAACTTTTAATTTTCTCTTGCTACGGACGGTTAAAGAAAAATCTTTCCTAACTTAAAGAAGAATACCTTTGCTTAAAAATTGCTGGCCTTAAAACATTAGCTACAACCTCTTTATAGGTGGCCAGATTTTTTCCTAAGCTTTTATATAAGAGGGCGCTTTAAAACCCTCGTTATATCCTCATCCGTGCACACATTATAAAAAAAAATTTTAAAACTCATAACTTAACTCCTCTAAGGGAGAATTGGATTTATACGCTTTGAAAAAACTATGTTTGCATACCTAACCTTTTAAAAATGCCTCTCTATTTAAGGGGAGCAATTTTACAAAGTATAGGGCCACATAAGAAGTAGTTTGAAAGCCTATTATTTATTAATGATTAAGCTACTGTTAAGCCAATTAATAAGGCAAAAGAAAATTTGTTAAGGTCTCCTCTCCCATGCTTTCGGTTAACTCCTCATGCAATCGCTTGCTCTATAGATCTTCTTGAGTAAAGAGACATCTTTCCAAGGGCTGGATAGGTAGATTTAGTCTCTTTAACGTAATTATAGAGCTAAAGGTAAAAATTTAGAAAAAATTTTACTCCAGCTGGATGCTCTGAAAGCAAGAAAGCTTAAAAAAGATTTAAGGAGAGGGTCTTCTACCTTAGCGATCCCTTATGAGAATTAGCCTGAGACTACAATAGCTTTAGGGGCTGTAGGCTGCGCTTGTACATGTTCAGAAAGTGCTTGATCTGCCTGCTGTGTTTCTTGAGATCTTACTAGATCATTGAACTGGCGACCTAATGAGCGACAAGCTACAAACCAAAAGATAATCACTACCAATAAAATAGAAGCTACATAGGGAGCACTCATGACTAAATTTCCAAAAAACATTAAAAGGCCCTGATGAATTAAGGATCCTCCTGATTTTCCAAGGCGAGAGCCCACCCCGTCAATAGCTGCTTTTCCTTTCAACTTACATTCATGGCTAAGTGGAATAAAAGCCATTTCTTTTGTCGTGTCAAAAAAAGAGTATTTAGCAGCTTTACTTAGACAATTTTGGGCCGATCCAAAAAATACAGCAATAGCTAAAGGAGTAGTCCCTGTTAACATGATTACCGTATCGGAAAGATGATTTTGAAAAAACATAAAACAGAAAAAGCCAGCTGAAGTCACTAACATAGTTAACGGCGTCACTAAAGCTGTACAGGTCCATCCAAAACGGCTGATAAACTTAGCCATAAATAACGCGGCAAAGGTTGAGACTACGCCCTGAATAGAAGTTAAATTATTTATATAAGTATTGTAATCTTTTGGGCTGGAATAAAGATACCTAAGCTGGTCTTTCCATACTACCTCAACGAGGTTGATCACTAGGTTATAAGAGACGACTAGAATAGCAATGCAAATCAGATATTTGGAATTAGATAAATAAGAAAAGCTTTCGCGAAGGGTTAAGCGTCCTTTTTTCTTAATTTCACGTTTATTCATATGAAAATCATCGAAGCTAGGATCTACCAGCACATAACGGTTTATCCACCTAAAAGTGCACATGGTAATAATGCCTGAAATGATCACTATGGTGGTTAGCATCATGACTGACTTTTCCCAAGCATTACCTATAAATTCCATATGCTGAGAACAATAGATGCCTAACTGACCAGCAGCTATTGCAGCGAAATTAGAAGCTATACCAAATGTTCCATAAAAGCGCCGGGCTTCATGAATACGCGTCACCTCGTTGGCAAATCCCCAAAATAATACACTCATTATAGCAGTGCTCCAAAGTTCTGCTCCCACATAAAAGGTAGTTAAAAGCCAATGCCGATACATTGCTATCATTCCTTTAAAACCCGTAGGAAGAACGCTTTGAAGATAATCTGCGCTGTGTTTAAATTCTATAACTTCTCGCAAAGGATAAAGAAGAAAAGCAAATAGTGCATAAAAGATTAAGAAAGCCGAGATCATGATATAAAATACACGTTCTTGACTGAAAATGTTGGAGATTTTAGTAAAAACAAGAGTAACCACCACTGCCATGGGTAAAAGAGCCCATACCTTAATAAATGGCAGGATCTCTGCCCCAGCGGCAGTAATCACCACCGCATCTTTCATGTTACGCAAGATTGTATAATTAAAACATATTAAGAACAGCATGAGAAGCATCGGCAGCATCTTTTTAAGCTCATGCCGGTGAATAGGCCAAACCAAAGAACGAAGGGCGCCAAACTCGGGGTTAACTAATTGAGTCATTACAACCTTTTGTAAATAAAAAATTTTAGCAAACTGATGATATACCTTTCAATAAGTAAAATTAAAATTAGAAAAACGTTAAAAATTCATTTCTTTCTTAAAAAAAGAAAAAGATAGCAACTTAACATCATCAATCAAGTCGCTATCTGAATTTAGAGAACAACAAAATAGCATATCGTCTATTTTTTTAGCAGCTACATTCTAGCCGGCTTTCTGTTCCTGCAACTTTCCCCTATTTGCCAAGGATAGGGCTTCCGATAAAGTCTCTTTTCTTTCCGGCTTTTTTAAAGTCATTTCATTAAATGCTCCTCCTAGGATACGGGTGGCCCCCATCCATACAGCTATAACCGCAAACAGAACAAGAGCAACATAAGGCGCACTTGCAGTGAAAGTAGAGAAAAGCAAAAGCAAGGTTTGATGTACAACAGAACCACTCGACTTCCCAAGCCTGGAGCAGACTCCATCGATAGCTGCCTTTCCTTTTAATTTCCACTCGGCTGATAGAGGAATAAAAGCCATTTCTTTGGTAGCATCATATACAGAATATTTAGCAGCACGGCTAAGAATATTTTGTACAGAACCAGCAAAGACTACTAGCATAAGAGGAGTCATTCCAGTTAGCGCCATGACAACCTCTGCCAAATGTCCTTTCATAAAGAAGAAAAGGAAAAACCCTAAGCTTGTAAAGAAGAGGATCATGGGAGTAAGCATAGCTGTAAAGGTCCATCCCAATACACGCATGCTATTACCTGAAACGAACAGGGCACAAAAAGTAGCAATGACTCCAATAATCGTAGAGATTTGATTGGTATAAAGGCTGTAGTCACTCGGGTTAGGATATAACTCTCGAACTTCGTGTTTCCAAATAACTTCGGTAAGATTAATTACTAAATTATAAGAAAGAACAATGATAGCAATGCAGGTAAGATATTTTGATTTGGAAAGATAGGCAAAAGTCTGCCTTAATGATAGCTTTTTATCCTTAAGGTTTTTATCTTCTGTAGCCGCAGCAGCATCATAGTAGAGAGGATCACTCAGTATACAGCTATTTAGCCATCGAAATAAAAAGATAGCTCCCAATCCTGCTAAAAGGACAAGAGAGACTAACATCAACAACGATTGATCCCATGCATCTTTCCCATAAGGAATATTAGGATTATAAGTATGACGGCTGATAAAGACAGACACTTGTCCTGCCACCACCCCTGAAAAATTAGCTCCAATGCCAAAGAGGCCATAGAACCTTTTGGCTTCACTCACACGTGTCACTTGGTTAGCAAACCCCCAAAAAAGCACGGATAAAATGGCACTACTCCAAAGTTCAGACATTACATAAAAGATTGTGAAAGTCCAATTACGAAACATAGCAATCAATCCTTTACAACCCAAAGGAAGAATTTGTTGCATTCTATCAGCTAAAGCATGAGGATGCAAAGAGTCACGAGCGGGATGAAGGATAAGAATAAATATAACAAAGTAGCTTAAAAAGCCACCAATCATTATATAAAACACATTTTCGCGAGAGAAACAACTAGAAAGACGGGTAAATAGGATAGTCATCAATACAGCACTAGGAAACATGACCCACACTTTAATAAAGGGGATCACTTCTGCCCCTGAAGACTTAGCGGTTACAACAACAGTATCTTTTAAGGTTCTTAAAATATTATAGTCAAAAGTAATTAAAAAGAAAATTAACAACATCGGAACGAGCTTTCTTAGCTCGTAATTATGAACGGGCCATAAATAGCTCCGCCATCTACTAAACTCTGGTTCATCTACCGCCTTGGACCCTGACATGCAAAACCTTTATTATATTGAAGATATAGCTAATTTTTACGAGCGGAGGGGATGCTAAAAGAAAAATGTGACTCAAAAAAGGATTTTCGAGGATCGGGAGAGCAAAGATCGGAGGGAGAATACTTATCATATTCCTCAAGTTATATTATCTAATGGCTTTCCCTGTTTTAGGGATTATTATATAAAGCTTACAAAAGTAAATTTTATATACATAGCATAGGCTATTCTTTTTTATTATTCAAGAGGATTTTCCCTCTAGCCATGGAAAGCAAAAACGTAAGGCTTTAATAATTAGTAACTAAAATCAAGATAGCTTTTTTGCAAGCCTGTATGCATTAGAGAGGGCTTCTATGCCGGGCAGGGTACCTGATTCAAGGAATTTTAAAGAGGCTCCTCCTCCTGTAGAGATATAAGTGATTTTTTCCATCAACCCGGCCTTTTGAAGAGCTGTAATAGAGTCTCCTCCTCCTACTACAGTAGTTGCCGCTGAATGAGCCACCTTTTCTGCTATAGCTAGCGTACCATTGGCAAACTCAATAGCTTCAATGATACCTAAAGGGCCATTCCAGAAAATAGTAGCGGCTTTTTGAATAAATTCAGAAAATTGTTGAATGGTTCGGGGGCCAATATCAAATCCTTGATAACCTTCAGGAATTCCTGTTTCGCTCAAGATGATTGACACATTAGCTGGACTTTCCAATCGCTGAGCAACAATATGATCGACTGGTAAAACTACTTGCACTCCCTTTATCTGGCTTTCATTTAAGATATCTTTTGCCATAGACAGAAATTCTGGCTCATATAAAGAATCTCCGATAGCATACCCTTGGGCTTTCATAAAAGTGAAAGCCATCGCTCCTCCAATTAAAAGAACATCTACTTTCTTTAACAGCGTTTTTAAAAGCCCTATTTTGGTAGATATTTTGGCTCCGCCTATAATTGCACAAAAAGGTTTTTTAGAATTCCTTATAAATTTTTCTAAAAATAGAATTTCTTTTTCCATAAGAAAGCCCATAGCTGCTTCTTGCGGAAAAAGCTTAGGAAGGTAATAAGTAGAAGTATGCTTACGATGAGCTGTGCCAAAAGCATCATCTACGTAGGCATCCCCTAACTTTGACAGCTGCTGGGCAAAAGAAAAATTATGCTCAGGATCTTCTTCGGCCTGATGAAAGCGAAGATTTTCTAGGAGCATTATCTGGCAAGCCCCCAATCTTTGTACTTGCTCTTCAACGTTTTTACCTACACAGTCAAGGGCCATATGTACCGGGCGCTCGATTAGCATAGACAAATGTTTAGCACACGGCAATAAAGAGAAATTAGGAATTTTTTGGCCCTTGGGCCGTCCTAGATGACTCATTAAGATAATAGTGCCGCCTTGCTTAAGAATATATTCAATCGATGGCAAAGAAGCTTGGATGCGTGTATCATCCTTAATCTGGCCTAAGGGGTCTAGAGGAACATTAAAATCCACTCGCATTAAAATCTTCTTGCCAGCCACGTGAAGATTTCTAAGAGAAAGCTTTGTTAACATGCAATTTTCCTAATATAAATGCCATCGCGTTAAATTTTTCTAAAGAATTTAACAGGATGCTCATAATACAATTAAGGAAAAAAGTGTCAATATTTAAAGCTTAAAAGGAAAATTTAATGGATTTGGAAAAGTTAGGAGCAGAGTACGCAAAAAAGGTTTTAAAACGCGAGGATCTGCAGGCTGATCCTGTAAAACAATTTCAAGCTTGGCTGGAGGAAGCTTATGCTTTACAAATTTTAGAACCTAATGCCATGGTCCTTGCTACCTGCTCAAAAGCTGGTCTTCCTTCTATACGTACAGTCTTACTTAAAAATTTGGATGAAAGAGGTTTAACTTTCTTCACTAACTATGAAAGTCGTAAAGCTCAAGAAATCAATGCAAATCCCCAAGTATCCGTTATCTTTTTGTGGAAAGAATTGGAAAGGCAAGTAGTTATTCAAGGATTAGCAGAAAAAACTTCGCGAGAAGTCTCGACAAGTTATTTCGATAAACGTCCGCGTCAAAGCCAATTAGGCGCTGTAGCCTCCCATCAAGGAAGAATTCTTTCGTCTCGTAAGATTTTGGAAGAAGAATATGAACGTTTAAGCGTAATATATGAAGGCCTTAAAATACCCTGTCCTGAAAAATGGGGCGGTTTTATTATCAAGCCTTATTACTATGAGTTTTGGCAAGGTAGAACTAATCGATTGCATGATCGTTTTAGCTATCACCTTGCAGAACAAATATGGCATATTCAACGTTTATCCCCTTAAAATATTTTGTAATTAATAATTTCCTTTTTTGCCTCCCCTACCACATCCGCAAATCCTCCGCCCTACTTAAAATCAAAATAAGCGGAAATTTGTAAGCTAGAATTTACGGCGATTTTCTTGTAAGCCTGGTTTTTCATCTGCTTGGATACTCAAAAATTCTTTAGCTACTACGTTTGCTTTTTAATGCCTGGGGATAGCTCTTTTAGAAGAAAGCACAAAAGCTATATGGCTTAACGCTAGTCATGAATAAAGCCGAAAAAAATGGGCATAGGCTAATATCCATGCATTTAAAAAAGCTGATGTAGCTTAAATTTTTAATTATCCTCTCTATGAAATTAAAATTTTTTGAAAAAGTAAAGATTTATATTAACAAAAATTCAAAAATTAAGATATAGACCTATTTTCTTGCTAGCCTCTAGCAAAATTTAAAAAATTCTATCAAAGAAAAACAAAAATTTATACTGAGGATCTTGCTGATGATAAATGCTCCTTCTTTTTTATCGCTCTTCTTTACCTACGCTCAGAAAAAGTTACTGACGTTTTTCTGTATTTTATTAGGGTTTTCTTTAAGCTTTCCTCTTGAAGCTACCTATATTCTGCGTTATACTACAACCGATAATGGGGGAATCACTTTCACAGGAAATACATTGGGTCTTTCTAAGTATCCACAAGAAAACAATCCTGGCATAGATGATTCTATTGGCGCCTTTATCACTACAGATCCTACCAAGCAAGTAGGAGCCCCCCCTCATGGTCCTTATCCCCTAGGAATTAATCCACCCGCCGGCACAACTTTGAATTATCTTGAAAACAGCTCTTCAGCGGTCCTGGATCTACTTCCAGGTAGTACTGTTCTCTATGCAGAATTGGTCTGGGGAGGAAGTTATGGTTTTCCTTCCTCTGGGGCCCCTCCTTTACCTCCATCACCTAATGTGGCTATCACCCTAACTACTCCCCAACAAATCAGTTACACGATTACAGCCGATCCAGCCACTAGCCAAGAAGCTATCACACCTGGTTACACGCAATCAGGAAATTATGTAAGAAGTGCCGATGTAACCTCCATTGTTCAAGATGCAGGCCCAGGCACATATATAGCAGGTGGAATATATGGAACCATAGTTGCTACAGATGACACTCATAATAGTGCAGGGTGGACGTTGGCTGTCGTCTATGCCAATCCTTTAATGCTGACCCATAACATGACCCTTTTTGTAGGCTGTGAGCAAGCCTCGAGAACCATTAATCCTGTAGAGGTGTCGGGGTTTTGTGCTCCACCTTCCGGGGTACTCTCTGGAAGGCTTTTTATTAGCGCAATTGAAGGGGAGGCTAATAAAACAGGTGATTGCCTGCTCTTTGGTAAAAGTTTACCACTTACCATCGCAGCCAATTCTCTTTCAGGTGTTAATAACCCCATCAACAATTTTTTCGCCTCTCAAATCAACACTCTACTTCCTCTGGAGCTAGATCCTATTCATAATAAATATGTAGCCGTAGGCTCTTCTCAATTGGATGAAAGAGGTAGCTATGGAAACTTGAACGCTGATCCCTTTAATAACCTTAATAAATCGGGTGGTAGACAGGGATATGATATAACAAGCATAGATGTTTCTCATGCTATTACCTATAATCAAACAAAGGCCTATGCTTTAGGTACGACTACATCGGATGATTATACAGTCAACGCCCTGGGCTTACAGATTCAAGTAGGAGCACCCATTATAAACTCGAAAAAGACTGTTAACGCCGTGCAGTCCATAACTTCTTCTCTTGGCGAGAAAGTCACTTTTTCTATCCGACTTGAAAATACAGGAACAAGTGATGCCTTGTCTGTAAATTTTAAGGATGCGTTGCCCGCCGGCCTTAACTATGTGGCGGGTAGTTTAAAATTGAATAGTATACCCATTAGTCCTGATCCTGACCTTACTCAAGGATTTTTTATTGGAGATATGCTTGTTGGCCAATTAAACACGATCGAATTTGAAGCCCACATTGCTAGCTATCCTTCTAACGGCAATATCTATTACAATAAATCTTTAGTTGATTATCAATTTGCAACCTGTGCGGGCAATAATTTTGACCTGTCTGCTCAATCGAATGAAGTCTCTATCTATCTACCAGAGCCCCCGGTGCCTGCTGCTACTGCTTCCTTAAGCAAGTGTAAATACTTTAATCGAACCGAATATCCGCTAGAGATAAGATGGATGTCGCCCTCGCCCCATGTAGTTTTATATCGTGTTTATCAAAAAGGAGCTCTTATTGCCCAAATTCCAGCTAACGCTCCTTTAGTCTATAAAAAATGTTGCAAATCTAAAAAATCGGCTGAAGGCTATACCCTTGTTGCAGTATATGAAGGCAATAAAGAAAGCATTCCAACCAAAATAAGGATCACTCATGAATAAAATTTATATAGGAATCGTATGCCTTTTTCTTATCAGCATAGGAGAGCTACATGCCTGGATAGAAGAGCAGCCAATGACTTTAGAAATGCGCTCAGGCGCGTTTATTCATGCTAATAAACGCTTTAAAAAACTTTATGGGAAAATAGGCACAAGCTATCAAATAGAAGCTTCTCTTTCTCTCCCTCCTTTTAAATATCTAAGGGGCTGGAGCAATTTTGACTATTTCTCTAAGCATAGTAGAACCCACAGAGATAGATGTTGTGGAAAAAGTAAAGTAGAAATCCCGCAGGTTAGCTTTGGAATAAAATATATCTATCCGTTTGGGGAGTTTCTCGACGGATATGTTGGAATAGGGCCTAGTTTTTCAAGGATTAATGTGACTAATAAATCCTGTTGCCTACATGAAAAGATTTCAAAATTTGCCGTAGGAGGCATCTTGAAATCAGGTATTTATTATTCGATGAGCGAGCGCATGTTTATGGATGTATTTATTGACTATCTCTACCAACCGGTACATTTTAAAAAATATCGCAATGTAGGAGGGCTAAAAGTAGGCGCAGGATTCGGCTATAAGTTTTAACTTATACCGGTTAAAGAAGCTATAGCTGTATATTTTAAAAGTAAATTAAATTTATAAAAGCTGGTTCTCTCTTTTTAAAAAGAGGTTTTTATTAAGTATGTAATCCCCTAAAGAGCTGCTCAAATCCTTATCATACGCTTTTAAGCCATTTTTAGGCAATCCCAGGTCTTAAGAACCCCCTCTCGTTAATTAGATAAGCAGCCTTTAGAGGATTGTGTATGCAGGCTTAGTTTTTAAAGCATATCCTTGAATCTATCTAGATAGATAAAAAGGCATCTGCATAAAAAATCCTTTCCACATTGAAGATTAAAGTATTTAACGCGAATTATCCGATAAGGAAATAAAAGAGGAAAAACCTCTACCGGTTACCTTTATAGATTCAAGCTACATTTAATTATTAATGATAAAGGATAAATTTTTGCTTATATGTTAACGTCAGGAAATGTGGATGACCCAAGTCCCTATCTCTGATCTGTCTAAAAGGATTTTTGGCAAAATGTTTGCCGATGAAGGATATATCTCTCATCAAATGTTTATCAAGCTTTACGGCAAGGGCTTAGAAATTATTACTAGGGTTAGAAAGAATATGAAAAACAAGCTAATATCCCAGGTAGGTAAGATTTTATTAAGAAAGTGAGAGGATTGAAAGTGTTAACAATAAATTGAAAAACTCTTATCAAATCGAATATCCTCAACATCGCAGCGCTTGAAATTTTTTTGCCAATCTAATCAGCGGAATAGTGGCCTATGCTTACGAGCTCTGTAAGCCTTCATGCAATTTACTCGCACGCAAAAACAAAAGTTAATGAGTTGGCTTACAGTTTGGGTATAATTGAAGCAGCCCTAGAGGGTGTTCTTAGCCGATAACTTACCTTATTTAAGTAATCTTTTAAAAATTCTATCTCTTATTTTTTGCACTTTTGTTCTAGAAAATGGTTTATAGCCAGCCATTTCCTAGAAGAAAAGCCTTACCACGTAAAAAAACTTAACTCACAAACATTTTTTATCTTTAATCCACCTTCCTCACTATTCTTTATAACGACCTAAGTATGAAGAAATTATAAAACTTAAATTTAAGAGTTAAATTTTATAAGCATTTAGCAATCAGCAACTTAAATTTCAGGTGAGGAATGTGGGCTTTAAATTATTATTTTTAAGCAAACGAATGAAGAGGTAAATACTTTTGATTTTTGACAAAATAACCCACATTCCGCAGGTTATAACGATTTCAAGATATTATTTTTTTTTAGTAATATGAATAGAATTTAAATTAAAGAATTAATTTTTTTAACGACTTAGCAATCAAGGGATTAAATTCAAAGAGAGGAACGTCGGCCTCCAGCTTTTTTTAGAAAAAACTATTCATGTTCCTCTATAAGCAAAGAAAGCGAAAACATGAAAGATGAAAAAGTATTGTAGCAAGGACTTTAATCCCTTAGGATTGTTTCTACACTATGCAATAAAATTGAGATAAGGGAATATGATAAATTAATTAATCCATCATAATCCCCAAGCTATTATGACTACAGGAGGATTAATTAACTATTTGATGAGTAGGATTTTATGTTTTAACTCAACCCTCATTCAGAAATTATAGGCCAATGGAAATTAACCTGCGGAATGTGGGAAATAAGATAAGTACTTGGTGGATGGAAAGGTTTCATTACCCCTTCACTTCAACCTTAGGAAATCTTTAATTTTTTTTCAAACAATGAAGAATGATTGAAATAAATAAATTCTCTTTGATAATTTTAAAAATAATAGAAAAGAGTTACATGTATTTTAACCACTTTTGAGTCCTGGCATTCTTCTGGTGATGCTGGAAAAAACTCTTTTTTATCAAGTTCATTAAAAAAGATAACTCTTTAAAATTATTGAAGAAAGGAGGAAAGAATGAAAACTAAAGGCACATGCACTACCTGCGGCAAAACCTATAGTCCCAGCAAGGGAGGTGCTCATTTACTTGGTTGCACTTTAAAATCTTTGCAGCCTTCTCAATCGAACCCAGAGGGATATTTACTTCGCATCTCATGGGCGGAAGAGCCCGGTCTTTATTGGATGTTTGTCGCTATTCCTCAAAGCACTTCCTTAGGATCTCTAGATGCGTTTTTAAGGACTACATGGTTAGAATGCTGTGGACACCTCAGCCAGTTTACTATTGGCAGACGACATTACATGTCTCATACTGAATCTGGCAGACTTAGCCCCTCTATGAATCATCCAGTCAGCAAAATTCTATCTCCAGGCTTAGAGTTTACATACATTTATGATATGGGATCTTCTACTGAACTCGATATACAAGTCACGGAAAAACTTGCCGCCTGCCCTCAAAAAGGAATTTCAATTCTTATGCGAAATGATCCCCCTGCTTTTCTATGCGAAGCATGTAATCAAGCGGCTGATATTATTTGCTCTTTATGCGGTTCAAAGGTGTGTTCCAAATGCAGTACAAGCCACCCCTGTGCTATCGATGAAAAAGATACTTACATGCTTATGCCTCTGGTTAATTCCCCACGGGCAGGCGTATGTGGTTATACAGGAGAATAAAAGGCCACTAGAGGTTAAATTTATCGGGTAATTTCATAGCTAATGACTTTTTATCAGAGAGATAAAATATTTATGAATAGCCGTACTCTGGGTCAGTTCAGGATGAAAAGTCGCTCCCAGATGCATTCCTTGCTTTACCAGCACAGCTTCTCCTTGATAAGTCGATAAAACCTCTACCTCCTTACCATACCGATGAATGCGTGGGGCTCTAATAAAGGCTGCAGCCACATCCTCAGCTTGAGAAGAACTCAAGTTAGCTTTTAGATTAGCAATGAAGGACTCATACTGACGGCCAAAGGCATTACGCTCTACAGAAACATTTACAATACCTAAGGGTTGCATAGGGTCGGCAATTATTTCTTGGGACATCAAGATAAGCCCTGCGCATGTACCAAAAAGAGGCCTTAGCTGGGCAAACTGCTTTAAAGGATAAGACATTTGAATGAAATCCATTTGACGTTTTATAGTGGTGGATTCTCCTCCTGGAATGATCAATCCATGGCATCTACCCAAATCTTCAGGCTTGCGCACTGCGATAGCTTTCACATTTAAAGAATGCACCATCTCTATATGCTTAGAAAAAGCGCCTTGTAGCGCCAAAACACCAATAGTGGTCATTTACCATCCTCTTTGTGCCAGCAAATCTTCTTTTCTTATCTGTTGAATATCAAGTCCTTTCATAGCACTTAGCAGACCCATAGAAATTTTTGCTAGCATCTCGGGGTCATTGTAGAAAGTAGCTGCGCCTACAATTGCTTTTGCTCTTTGGGAAGGATCTTCTGATTTAAAAATACCCGAACCTACGAATACGCTCTCAGCCCCCAGCTGCATCATTAGAGCCGCATCAGCTGGATTAGCTATCCCACCGGCAGCAAAATTAGGGACTGGCAGTTTACCTTTTTCAGCCACTTGTTTAACGAGATGGTAAGGAGCTCCCAAGCGTTTAGCTTCAGCCATCAGCTCGCTATTATCCATGGTGGTCAACACGCGCATCTCCCGGTTAAGGGTGCGCAAATGTCGGACAGCCTCCACAATATTTCCTGTGCCGGCTTCACCTTTAGTACGTATCATAGCAGCGCCTTCTCCTATGCGGCGGAGAGCTTCTCCTAAATGACGGCAACCGCAGACAAAAGGAATCCGAAACGCATGTTTATCAATATGATTTTCTTCATCAGCAGGCGTTAATACCTCACTCTCATCGATGAAATCCACAAATAGAGCTTCAAGAATTTGAGCTTCTACAAAATGCCCAATACGGCACTTAGCCATGACGGGAATAGAAACCGCTTCTTGAATTTTATGGATAAGCTCAGGTCCTGACATTCTAGCTACACCGCCTTGCGCCCGGATATCTGCTGGGATACGCTCTAAGGCCATCACAGCAACTGCCCCAGCATCCTCTGCAATTTTTGCTTGCTCTGGCGTGGTAACGTCCATAATAACGCCCCCTTTTAACATCTCTGCCAGCCCTACCTTGACTGCAAAAGAACCAGTTTCTGGATGAGCATTGCCATTTTTCAACATACAAGTGAACTCCATAGTAAAATTTCGAGTGACTTTTGAGAAGCTTTAAGCCAAATTTTATCTGTTTGCCTGCATTTAAGCAAATAAGGAAATAGACTTTTCAACAAATCTTTAGTGTTTTTCAGAAAAAAGAACCCTTAAAGCTGGTAAAATTTAAATGCCCACCCTTTCTTCATCCTTTTAATTTTATAGTTCGCTAAAAGGATTGGCGGCCTGACCAAAAGTATTTCCTTTCTTACGGCGTTTAATTTCAGAGCGGATAGAAAACAGCAAATCTTGATCAAAATCTTTATTAGCTGCCCACAAAAGAAATTGAAGTGGCACTTCGGTAATAGGCCTTCCTTTATGTTTACCTAAGGGCATAATCTTCATTGCAACAGGACGAGAGAGAAGGTCGAAAACCTGCTCAACCGTTTTATAGGGTTTTACCAAATATTTAAATACATCCATATTTACAATCACATCGTTCATGGCACGATGGGCCCCTTCTTCTTGAATATTAAAATGTTTACGCAGCTGTTCAAGAGAGTTAATGGGACTTTCACCATAGTGACGCGCTAAACGCAGAGTGTCAATATAGCGATTGTGTTGAAGATGACAAGGAATGTTAGCCCGAGCTGCAGAAGCAGCAATCACTTCCATATCAAACTTAATTCCATGCCCTACTAGAATATCATTGCTAACAAATCTGAGGAATTCCGGCAGGTACTCATCAATTTTAGGCTTTCCTTGTACCATCTGCGGTACAATATGATGAATAGCAATAGAGGTTTCAGGAATTTCACATTCAGGGTCAATTAAAGATTCACACTGCGCTAAGACTTGCTCTACCGTAAATCGTACAGCCGCTACTTCAATAATACGATCTCTTTGAGGATCTAATCCAGTAGTTTCACAGTCTAAGCAAACAAACGTTTGCGTATGTAATGGCTTCATGCTAGTTCATCCTCTATTGCTTCTGTCAGCATTTTTTTTAATTCTTTGCGGCCCACATTTTTAGTTGCTGAATAAAAAAGATGATGGATATTATCAACGCCAAAAGCTTTTAAAATTTTATCAGCATTAGCTTTTTTTTCATTGGTTGAAATTTTATCTACTTTAGTAAAAACAAGGATCATAGCTTTTTGATAATGAATTACCCATTCCAAAAAGCGCCGATCATCCTCATTAGGCATGCGACGAATATCAAAAAGAAAAAGAATTAATTTAAGTGATTCTCTTTCCTTAAGATAACGCTCTACCATCGGCCCCCATAATTTCCTTGTAGAAAGAGGAACTTGAGCATATCCATAGCCGGGCAAATCTACAAATACCAATTTTTCATCAATTACAAAGAAATTTAGCGCTTGAGTTTTACCCGGTACAGAGGAAGTTTTTACTAAACCCTTGCTACCAAATAAATGGTTAAGCAAGCTAGATTTACCTACGTTAGAGCGCCCAGCCACCGCTACTTCAGGAAGTAAATTTCCTCCATCATCTTTAAGGATGGGATAATCTTTAGATCCCATAGCTGTTTTTATAAAACGTGCCTTAGCAAATGCATAAGCATTCATGAATCTATCCTTATGATACGCGTGCTTTCGCTCTCATGCAATAATGTAATTTTGAGACAGGAAGGAGGTAACAAAGGGGCTATTTTCTCTGACCACTCAATACAGCATATTCCCCCCGCAAAAAGCATATCCTCAAATCCCATGCTTAAAAATTCATCAGCATCGCGCAGGCGATAAAGATCGAAATGATAAACAGTTCGATGGCCTTTATAGATATTTAGATAAACAAACGTGGGGCTATTAACTTGCTGAGGAGTTATGCCAGCGGCTCCTGCTGCCAATCCTTTGACAAAAGTGGTTTTGCCAGCTCCTAATTCTCCAAATAAACAAACAATACTGCCATTAGGCAGCTGGCTACCTAAGTCATACCCTTGATTCATCGTTTGTTCTACGGTATGACAAGTATGAAGATTCATTCCTATTCAAGCCACTGAGCTACAGAAGAAGAAAATTCTTCAAATTCAGCCAAGGCTTCAACAAAACTTGCAATTTTATCTTCAACAAGCTGACTCTGAATAAATTCTAGAAAATGCTCTTCTAATTGAAAGCGATTTTGATTTTGCACTTCCATCAAAGATAAACGTTTGAGATAATTTTGTTTAAAATCTTTGATCACAGCTTCTTTTGTATTAAACAATTTACCACTTAAGACTGATGAATAAACTACTTTGGTAATGGGTTCTTTAGGCTTAAATTTAGCAGCATAGCTTTTAATTACTTCAGGATCATCGGAAATAAAGAAACGTTTTACCCGCAAGCCGTTAACTCTTTCTGTATTTTCTGGACATTTAGAGACCCAATCATAAATAGCATCTTGTGGATTAGGATGAGTATTATCTCCAAATACTTTTCCCGTAAAAGGACAGATGTAAATCTTTTTAGTTTGCTCATTTACACTCAAATTACTAAAACCTATTTTGATTTCAGTTTCGTGCCACAATTGATGTTGTTGTTCAACATACTTGACGGCATCCTCTGCACTTTGGTAGATTATTTTGTCTTTTGGAAATAGGACAGGGCGTAGGTTAAATTTTTTTTCTACGTAAAAGAGATATGTAGTAACTAGCTCAGCAGATTGATTCTCTTTTAAAAACTGTTCTAGTTCGCTTTTTATCTCTTCTGTTATAACAGTTTGAGCCATCTGGAACCTCTGTAAAGGGAATAATTAAGTATAAATATTTTAATTTATTGCTGGGCTAAGGATAGCTATTAGAGTATTATTAATCAACTCATTTTGAAAAACCCCGGGAGGACTAGATGGTGCAAATAAAGGAAGTAAAAATTGATGGATATAAAAAAGTAATTGAGGCTACTGATCCTGGCTCTCACTTACATTGTATGATTGCTATCCATGACACTTCTCTTGGTCCTTCATTAGGAGGTACGCGTATTCATCCTTACACTTCTTCGCAAGAGGCTTTAAAAGATGTTTTATTACTTGCTAAAGCCATGACAAGGAAATCTGCTGTAGCTGAATTGGGTACTGGCGGGGGTAAAAGTGTCATCCTGGCAGATCCCTATCAGCAAAAAACAGAAAAACTTCTCTTGGCTTTTGCGGAAGTCGTGCATTCTCTTCAAGGAGATTATATAGCTGCAGAAGATGTAGGCTCAGATACAAAAGACATGGCCATTGTCCGCCAAAAAACCCCTTATGTTGCCGCCTTACCTACTCATACTAGCAGCGGCGATCCCAGCCCCTTCACTGCCTGGGGAGTCTATCGTGGTATCCAAGCTGTAGCTCAAAAACTCTGGGGAACTCCTTCTGTAGCTAATAAAAAAATTCTTGTTCAAGGATTAGGACAAGTCGGTAGCAAGCTTGCCAATATTTTATTTTGGGAAGGTGCTCAGTTGATTCTTTGCGAAACCAATGAAGCCCGCCTTGAAGAGTATGCGGCTCCTATGGGAGCAAAGACCGTAGGACTCTATGACTATATTCATACTGAATGTGATATTTTCGCACCTTGTGCTATGGGAGGAATAATTACTGAAGAAATCGTCCCTCATCTACAATGTAAAGCTATCGCCGGCGCAGCAAACAATCAATTAGCCTCGCCGCTAGTAGGGGAAATGCTTTTGAAGAAAAGAATTTTATATGCCCCTGATTATGTGATTAATGCAGGAGGCTTAATTAATGCTACAGCAGAATTTAATGCGGGAGGCTACAATGCTACTGCAGCACGCGATAAGGTTAATCATATTTACTACCTTCTACTTAAACTTTTTGATAAAGCTGAAAAAGAAGATAAGCCTACAGCACTTGTTGCGGACGAAATTGCCCACTACAACCTAACAAATCTAATCGGTCAAAGAAAAAAACCTATCGACTTTAAACATTAACAATAATAATAAGTAATTTCATGTCAAAACAAATGCTCCTCGACTCTCTAAACGAAGAATTTAAAAAAGCGACTATTTCAGCTTTCCCACATTTAGCTAACACCCCAGATTTTCCTCTAGAAATTACTCAAAGTACCCAAGATAGATTTGGGCACTACCAATTCAACTCCGCTATGAAGCTCTGTAAAATCCTTCAAAAAAGCCCACACGAAGTGGCTCAAGCTATTGTGCAAAGTTTAGCTCTTTTGCCTAAAGAAAAAATTCCAGTTATCCAGCATGTTGAGATTGCGGGACCTGGCTTTATCAATATATTTATTCATCCTCTTTACCTATCTGAAAGTATTCAAGAAATCCTTGAAGATCCTATGTTAGGGGTTCCCCTACCCGTTCAGCAGCGCATTGTTATTGATTTTTCGAGTCCTAATACTGCTAAGGAGATGCATGTAGGGCATCTGCGTTCCACCATTATCGGCGATTGTATCGCTCGTGTTTTGGAATTTTTAGGACATGAAGTTATACGGCTTAATCATATTGGAGATTGGGGCACTGCTTTTGGTATGCTGATAGCTTACATTAAAGAGACCGCTCCTCATGTATTACAAGGCAATAACCCTACCGATTTATCTCAACTAGTCAGCTGGTATAAGGCTTCTAAGCAAAAATTTGATAGCGATTTAGAGTTTAAACAAAGAGCTCAAAAAGAGGTTGTAGCCCTACAAAGTGGAGATGCTCTTTCCAGAAAAGCTTGGGAGATGATTTGCTTTATTTCTGAGAAAGCTTATCAAGAGATTTATGATCTTCTCGAAGTAAAAATTCAAACGCGCGGGGAATCTTTTTATAACCCTCTTTTACCACAAATAGTCAAAGAGTTAGAAGATCAGGGGCTAGTTGAAATTTCTCAAGGCGCAAAATGCATTTTTTTGGAGGAATTTCGCAATCGTGAAGGCAATGCTATGCCTCTTATGATTCAAAAATCTGATGGAGGCTATAATTACGATACTACCGATATGGCAGCAATCAAACAAAGGATTTTCGAGGAAAAGGCAGACCGGATTATTATTGTGACTGATGCAGGCCAAAGTCTACACTTTCAAATGATTTTTAAAGTAGCTGAAAAAGCTGGATTTTTAAAGAAGAGAAAAGTGCAGCTTGATCATGTTCCATTTGGGCTAGTTTTAGGAAATGATGGAAAAAAATTTCGTACCCGTTCTGGAGACACAGAAAAATTGATTGATCTGCTCCAGGCAGGCATTAAATATGCTAAAGAGATTTTAATTAAGCGCGATCCCACCTTAGAAACACAAGAGGCTGATCATATGGCCCGCATTCTAGGAATCGGCGCCATTAAATATGCCGATTTAGCTTGCCATCGCACCAGCGATTATACATTTAGTTACGAACGTATGTTAAAATTTGAGGGCAATACTGCCGCCTACTTAATGTATTCTTATGTCAGAATAGCTAGCATCAAACGTAAAGTTAAATTTGAGCTAGAATTAATTAAAAACGTTACGACCATTCTTTTGGAGCATCCTTCAGAAATAGCTTTAGCCTTGCATTTGAAACGGTTTGGAGAAACGCTTCATGCAGTTTCGCGCGATCTTTTACCCCACCGCTTAACAGATTACCTTTATACCCTTGCAGAAAGGTTTAATGCCTTTTTCCGTGATTGCCGTGTGGAAGGAGCACCTGAACAAAATTCACGATTGCTTTTATGTGAAACGACTGCACGTATTTTGAAAAAAGGCTTAAATTTATTAGGTGTTCAAACAGTAGAAAAGATGTGATCTTCTTGAAAGCGTGATTTCTCACCACCTTTCAGAATAATAGAATTTTTGGTAAGGAGGCCCTGAGCATCTAAGGATAATTCTATGGCGTTCTTTCAGATTGGTAATTTGCAATCTTGTATGGTCAATAAAGACCATATGCAGGCTTAAGGAAACAGAAAAACACCCAGCGGATGGTTGGCTTTTGCGTAGGTTTCTTAAGTTGATTTAAGAAGTTCTCACCATTTTCTCGCAAATTTTTCTCGAATTTTATATTCGAGGGCAGAATAGACCAGAAGGCCTAGAATCATTACCATTAAAAGCGCTTCAATTCTTTCTGGCTTTTTTAGAAAGTAAAGAAGAGAGTAGGAAATCGGGGCTTTTCAAGAATCTAAATCCTCTTTCCACACTTTGCTCAAGCTTTATATTTTTTTAGCACTTCCTGAGCAGGAAAAGCGGTTACATCCATGTCATTAGTCGCTAAGATGAAAAACCCTTTGCTCCTCTCTAAATCTGCCTTGTTAAGCAAAGAGTAAGCTACTGTGCCTTTTAAAGAATAGCTAAGTATAGAAGATTCTTGCCCAGCTTTTGGCCGCCCAGATCTAACATGCTTTTGAGTGGCTATAACTTGAGGTTCTATAATCTGTATATATTTAAGTTTTTTTGCAAACTTATCTAATTGGCGCTTAGAATCGTTTGGGCATAAAAATTCTTGCTGCATCAGCTTAATAAAGACTTTGGTTTCTTTTTCACTACCCTTAAGATAATGCTTGGCTAAAGTGGGGCATTCTCTTTGATAGGCCGCTTGGCTAAAAATAACTATCCATCTTTGTTCAACGCCTGCATAGCAAGAAGTGCTCTCAAAAGCTCGATAGCCTTCTGTCATTTCTACCATCTTTTCGTAAGGCACTTCAAATATGAACTCTTTAGCCTCTTTGATTTACACGGGCACACGCGTGGTAAATAAGCTTTGTTCTTCTTTAAAAACTTGCAAGGTAGTTGGCGTATAAAGAGCACTGTCTCCTACTATATACGGTATTACATCCTGCTAGATATCCAGAAAGAGAAATCAAAAACCAATACCATATAAGATAAGCACAACGCTTGCTTAGGCGGGGATCTGGAAAATCTGCAAAATTAGATCTTACGCTTTCTCTAAATCTCTCTAAATCAATCTCTTCTTGCAAATCAGCAAAGTTTTTATCAGCAGTTTTCCTTTTGGGCATTGTTACCTCCTTCTTTTAGAAAGAAGATAATTTTAGATTTATGTAGCATTTGTCAAATTTTTCTCATCAAAACATACTGAGTTAACTATGTCAAACCTTATACAAAAATGGAACTTCCGTTACAGGAGAAGCTTTTTTAGATTTCCTCATTGGAATACTATAGGACAAAAAATCCAAGAATAAAACAAGCTGAGAAGCATATCACAAGATATTAGGAGAGAAGTTGATGAATTAATAAGAGAGACTTTTGCTGCTTTTATAAAAGAGATATAGCTCCTTTTCTAACTTTCAAAATAAAAATTGATTAAAAAATTAAGAAAGACTACCATCCCATAAAAAACTCAGGCTAGCCCTTAAAAAAGCAGGCTAAGTTTACTCTTGAAGAGATAATTTACCCTATAACTTTAAGGAGCTTATATGATGGCACCAACCTCTACATCTAGCATCCAGGCAAAATTTCATCCCACAATCTTAGCAAATATAGAAGACCCTGTATCAGGAGAGTTGCTGGCTCGAGCGGTTACTTTGTTCCCTTGTGGCCATACCTTTAACGAAGATACCGTCATCCAATGCTTAGCGCGCAATAAACTTTGTCCCCTAGATAGAAGGCTTATTGAAAGGCATGCACCTAACTACATAGTGAGGCAACTAGCCGAAACGGCTGAGTCCTATCCTTTAAAATCTCTCAAAGAAAGTTATATTGACCTCTTGCTCCACCTTCTAGAAAAACCTCAAATTCAAGAAGTTTTAACTTTAAAGGAAATTTTAGAGAATCAAGTAGAAGAATTGATGGGTCAGAATAATGAAGAGCTGACTAACAAAGAAAAGATAAGTTATAAATGGATGGAAAAATTATTAGGAGAAAATGAAAAGGTTAGGCAATTTGTCGTCGAAAAGCTGCGGCAAATCCACCAAAGTTCTGCACCCCTTCTCTCAGTCGCTCCTCAACCTTCTATTTCCGCCACCTCTCTTTACAAAGCGATCGTCCATGTTCATTTTCCTGATGAGTACAGGGATTTTATAGAACAAGCTCATATGTTGGATAAAATTTATAAAATTGAATCTAACCTTTCTGCTGAAGAAAAAGTGGCTCACATCTTTCAGCAAATCTTTAACTTAGCCACCTCTCTTTCCCCTTTAGAATTTGAAGAAGATTCAAAAGAAAGCAAAAATTTTACTCTCAATAATTATTCTTCCTATCTACTAAATATTAATCGCCTCCTACTTTGGCAAAAGCTACCAGGTGGAAAAAAATATTTAAGCCAACCCCAGGTTAAGGCTTTACCTTTAAAGAAAAAAAGCGATCTGCTAGCGAAATGGCTGGATAAGCATAGTGCAGATTTGTCTTGCCTAGAGTTAAATCTCTTAAGATTAACTGCTTTACCTCCAGAAATCAAGCAACTTTCTATGTTAAGCTTTCTCGACTTAAGAGACAACCAGTTAACAGCCTTGCCTGCAGCCATCGGACAACTTTCTCAACTGCGTCAGCTTTGGCTGGGTAGCAACCAGCTAACCGCTCTTCCTGCAACTATCGGGCAACTTTCTCAGCTAAAAGTACTTTGGTTAGACAACAACCAGTTAACCGCTCTTCCCGTAACAATTGGGCAACTGCCTCAGCTAAAAGTACTTTGGTTAGACAACAACCAGTTAACCGCTCTTCCTGCAACAATTGGGGGGCTTTCTAATCTAGCACAGCTTAGTTTAAACAATAACCGGCTAACAGCCCTTCCTGCAGCTATCAGAAAGCTTTCTCAGCTAAAAGTGCTTTGGTTAGACAACAACCAGCTAACCGCTCTTCCTACAACAATTGGACAGCTTTCTAATCTAGCACAGCTTAGTTTAAACAATAACCAATTAACAGCCCTTCCTGCAACAATCTGGCAGCTTTCTAATCTGCAAGATTTTTACTTAAGCAATAACCCACAACTAAGCTTCCTCTATTCATACTGCTTTCTAATCTTAAAAATCTTAAGGAAATTACTTTAGATGCATCTCTGTACAGGACAAAAAGTGAAAAATCCCGTCTAAAAATTTATACAGCTGTCTTTTACGAGCAGAAAACAGATAAAAGAAAGAGACAAGTTAAGAGAAGTTTTAAGTCAATCTTTACATTGGAATCTAGCAAGGCTTATAAACTTTTGCCCAATCATTTTAGCTCTTTATTTCTTGATCGGCACTTTTCTGTTTTATCCTCTTCCTAAATCTATCTAACGCTTGATTTAGGTTCTGCATAACATGAAAACGATCAGCCATAGCTTGGGCCCTAGGTAGCATCTCTTCTACTACGAGTCGAATAGAAGTACCCTGTAGAAGTTTTACCCCTTTTGGCTATTTTTTTAGAAACTAGGATGGGAGTAAATGCGACGGGTGTGGCATACTGCTAATAAAGGGGAATCAATGAAAGAAATGCCTGTACACTCTCCTAAACAAGCTTGTGAATAAAAAAAAAGAGGAAACAAGCATGTTTTCATTAAAGTAATGAACTTATTATAGGAAAGGATGCTAGGAAAATATTTTCTCATTGAAGGAATGACTTGTCGCGTATAATAGCCTTTAAAAGTTCTATAACCAGTTTTATGAAACATAATGATAATTGTCATCGCTTTGCTTAATGATAATTTTGACCATCGATTTCTTTTATTGCTCTTTTCAATTAAAGGTTTTGGGCGGCTTTCAACCAATATTTTGCGCCATTCAGGCTCAAATTGTTTATAAAAATCCTCTACATCACAAAAAATAGAGATTAATAGATCGATATCTTTTTCAAGCATTTTAACCTTCCAGGTTTAAAGTTTTTTTGGTGAAAAATATTTTTAAACAATGTGGAGGTCTTTTTTCAACTATTTCCTTATCCGATAACTCGCTTTAATTAATTTTTTTTGCTGAGGAATATAAGCTTAAAAATTTGCAGAGAAGGTTCACTATTCATAAAGAATAAAAGAAATAAGCTGGCAGCCCTGCGAAAGAAAATGGAATGGGAGGATTTTTAAAGTTTTTTTTTATCTTCCATTTTTTCTTTCTTATCTTTCAGAGCTACTCTTTAGCTTAACTGCCTCTGGTAAGGAGGCTCAACTTAAGAAATTTATCAATAGGTTAACCTATTGACTAAGGGGCATAGCTTTAACCATGATGTAAAAAACTGTATCGGCTGGCATCCCTAGAGAGTTCTATTATGCCATTCTGCCTAAGGAAAAAAGGCAAGTTTTTAATATCCAAAACTTAAGGTCTATAAATAATTATAAATTCCTTCCCCTTCGCCTTTTTTCTAGCTCTTCCTTATCTAAATAAGATAGTTATTAGTTTAAGGGCTAGAAAAGAGAAGTCTTACTGGACTCTCCTGGTACTTCTTGCACATATTTAGGGACCGCATAACCCGATAAATTAGCAGCCAGATAACGGATAAATTCACAACCTTGCTCTCGCTCTACCTCAAAATGGGCAGTCCCTTTTACCCGGTCTAGCTGATGCATATAATAAGGTAAAATCCCGTGATCTACCAATTTTTCACAGAGTAGTTGTTGAGTTTCCTTATTATCGTTAACGCCTTTTAAAAGCACGCACTGATTAAGCACAGGAATGCCTAAACATTGCACATTTTTAAGCCTTAAAAGAACTTCCTCATCTAGCTCGCGGGGATGATTGACATGCACCACAAACCAAATTTGTACACGACGGACTCTTAAGATATCTAAAAACTCTTGATCAATCCTTTCCGGAATTCCGATAGGAAAACGAGTATGAAAGCGAACGCGGCGCAGATGAGAAATCAAATCCAGTTGATCTAAAAGATTGCTTAATGTTCTATTTTCCAGCGATAAAGGATCCCCTCCACTTAAGATAATTTCCTTAAGAGATAAGTCTGCTCGAATAAGCTCCAATTCGTTAGCAAAGCTAGTTTTTTTGCTATCGTACTCAAAATTTTGACGGAAGCAATATCTGCAATGCATCGCACAAGCACTTGTGCAGACTAAAAGAGCCCGGCCTTTATATTTTTGCAAAAGTTTAGTTTCCTTTCGAAATAATTGATCCTGAACGGGGTCTATTTGAAAACCTGTAGCTTCCAGCTTTTCATCTAAAGCAGGAAGAAACTGCTTAAGAATAGGATCATCTAACACCCCTTTAGTGATTTTTTGAGCAAGGCGAAGGGGTAAATTTAATTTAAAGGAAGGATTTTTCAATATTCGCTCACCTTGTTCAGGGGAAAGCTTTAAAAAGTCTGCTAATTGATTCCAATTTGTGAAATTGCTGCGTTGTATTTGACGCCATAAAGCTGGAGAAGTCTGCATTTTACCTAATGAAAAAGATTAGTTACCTTAAAACTAACAGTTTGTAAATATTTTTTGAAAGCCACGCTAACAAAGGGTTTATTTTCTTACAAAATCAGTAACATATTGACAAGTTTTTTTATATAAAACAAGAAAAGAAAGGTTCTTATCTTTCCTGTGAGCGTTGTTGCGTAAATGATCTAATAGCTCGCCTGTTTAAGACATAGCCTCATATTGGAGCTTATCCCCTGTGTCAGTACCCATTGTTCCTGGGGACATTGTAAACTTCGCCATCTTATCCCTAGCCAATTATATTGCAAGGAGAGGGAGTGGTATTTTGTAGCGGCATGCGAAGAATTATCTAAAAGTTAGCTTGCATTCACGAAGGACTCCTCGATAAAGAATTTATCATTTACTCAATCGACCTCTCACTTTTTAGAGCTATAATGTTCTAGTAGTTGATGCTCGAAAGCTAGATTCTCATCATGGCTGAAAGCAAGCATTTCTTTAAATCGTATGCATTCAGCTTCATTCTTGCAATAAATAAGATAGCTTTGTTTAAAAGAGTAAGGTACTTTCTTAGAAAAGATACGCATAAGGGGCTTGCAACCAAGACGTCTCTGATGGTGTCTTTTCCACAGGCTGTGTCTTCTTCTGCTATTTTTCTCCAGCGCCTACATACGCGCTGGGCCGTAGCAAGATTAGTGGCTGAAAGAAAAGAGAAAATGTGAACGATCAATTCCTCGGGCAACATGGCTATGGGCGTAGAATTAATTATATTGTAATGTGAAGAGTTTGGATTTATGCAAGTGAATGGCTTAAATAATGACTTCATACAAAACATACAGGCACCCTCTTGCTAAAATTAATTAGAAAGCTGGATTAATTACACTTTCGATACAACACACAAGCTTTCATTCTTTCTCTGCCAAACATGCCTTGCACCACACCTTATTAAGGAAAAATATACATTAAATTAGCTTATATCCATAGACTCAGCTATCTTTCTTTAAAAGCCTTTAAAAAATTAGATAGTTTGCAAAACTGGTAATTTTTTCTTTTTTAATTCTTTGATAGGTTTGGCTAAAACAGCTACACCCTCCCCTTTGGAGACAGGTTCTAAAGTTTTTTCTTTTTCCGTCGTACGCGTCACATCTACCCCTAAAGAACCAAGTTTTTGAAAAAGCTCTCCATAGCCCCTATCTAAAAAATGTAATCCCGAAATTACACTCGTTCCTGTAGCTAAGATTGCAGCCATTACATAAGCAAAACCTGCTCTTAAATCAGGAACAGAAATATCTCTTGCAACAAGAGGAGTATTACCTTTAACTATAATACTATGGCAAAAACTTTGGGAAGCAAAGCGGCATTCTTTACCGCCCAAACATTGCCTAAAAAGGGTAATATCAGCTCCCATCTCCTTCAACACCTCGGTATAGCCGAAACGATTTTCATACACAGTTTCATGCACCACTGATGACCCTGTCGCCTGTGTAAGAAGAACCACGAAAGGCTGCTGCCAATCGGTCATAAAGCCAGGATGAACGTCTGTCTCTAGATGGAGCCCACCTTGAAGAGGCCCGTCATAGTAAAATTCAATTCCATTGCTCTTAATTTCAAATCCTCCGCCTACCTCTCTAAGCTTATTTAAAAGAGTAATCATATTTTGATGCTGGGCACCTTCCACAAAAACACGTCCTTTGGAACTTATAGCTGCTATCCCCCAAGAAGCTGCTTCAATACGATCGGGGATCACAGTATGTTCTACCTCATAAAACCGCCGGGTGCCTTGGATATGTATCGTACGATCGACATCTAATGTAATAATAGCGCCAAGTTTTTGCAAAAAAAGAATTAATTCTACAATTTCTGGTTCAATGGCTGCATTTTTTATTGTAGTTAAGCCTCGGGCTGTGACGGCTGCTAAAATGGTATTCTCCGTAGCTCCTACCGAAGGAAAAGGCAAATGTACTAGCGTACCTTTTAGACCATTATGAGCATGAGCAAAATAAGCTCCTTCGCGCTTCATCCCTCTATATTCAATAACAGCTCCTAACTTCTCTAGAGCAGCAATATGAAAATCTACCAAGCGCATTCCAATATTACATCCCCCCACCGTTGGAACAATAATATCTTCTTCAGTACGTCCTAAAAGCGCTCCAATCATCAAAATAGGAATTCGATTAGCTCCCGAGAACCTTTGAGGGATATAAGAAGTTTTAAGTTCCTTGGTAATTACTTCCATGATCCCGTTCGCACGGTCCCACTGAACCTCCATGCCTATTTCTTTACATAAATCTACTGTAACAGCCACATCTCCAATGTTAGGCACATTATAAAAGCGACACTTTTTATCGGAGAGAAGAGAGGCTACAAGCAATTTGGTCATCGCATTTTTAGCACCTGCTGCTTTTACATGACCTTTCAAAGGGGCTCCACCCTTAATTTTCAATATTTCCATTTTTTTAATGCAACCATATGTAAAAATTAATTTATTGTTAATTTCTCGAGAAAAAAGCTCGATTATTCGTAGTTTTTTTTGATTATCTTATTAACAAAAATAACTTTTAAATACAATGAGAATCTGAATTAAAATCAAATTTTTGGATAAATAAAAATAAAGCCTCTATTTTTAGACTTTATTTTGTCGGATTTTGTAATAATCTATCACTTCATCAATCAACGAATCGGAAAATAAAAGGGATAGATGGCCTACATTTGAAAGTGTTAGTCGCTTGGCATAAATAGTTTCATTATATAAAGCACTAGAAAGCGGAACTAATAAGTCTGTTTTACTAGCTATATGGAAAAAATGAGTCGTAGAAGGTAAATTTAAAATTCTCTTACTAAGGCTTGCTAAAAAAGCGCTTTGAGGATGCATTTCTTTAACAGCCTTCCCTATCCCACAAGCAGTCAAGAAAGCTCCCTTTAAAGGAGAGCCTAAAGTAATAATATCTGTTACTAGCAAATTACATTCAGCCAATTTAGAAGCAGCGACACAAGCTACAATCCCCCCCATTGAATGGCCAATAAGGGTAATATCACTCCTTCCTGTCACTCTTTGAATTTCTAGCACTTTATTTCGGACTTTTTCCGCGTGAGTTTCAATAGATTCGAAGGGCTTTCCTAGATGCTCTGTAAAAACAGGCCCTAATTTTTCTTTAGAAAAGCGGTAACGATAATAAGCCCAGGAGCCACTATTACTATAAAGTCCATGGATAAGTAAAATAGGTTGCTGCCCATTTCCTTTATGAGGATCACGTTTTTCTAAATCTACAAAACGTAAAAAATTTAAAGCTATCAAAGAAAAAAATTCACAAACAATGGAATAAATATAATTGGCCAAAGAAACTAAAGATTGAGGAAGCCTAGAAGCCATCAAATTTAACATATTTCCACTTAGAAAAACTCCTAAAGCACCGGCTGAAAGTATAAATGTATACTTAGAAAGCCTAGAGAATGAGATGCTAGAAAATAAATTGATTACTCCTGCCAAAGTAGCCAGGCTACATAAAGTAGCTAAAGCTAAAAGAGCTAAATGCTTAATTTTCCAATAAAACGCTGCTTTTTCATTTTTTTGCTTCCCTTCATTTATAAAGGAATGATTACAGGGTAATCGAGGAGGACGGTGAATATTTAGGGATGCCATTTCCTGATCCTTCTTTAAGAGTAGTCATTCTACTGAAAAATATTTTTATTTTGAATTTTTTATTTCCAACAAATTTAAGGTAGCTTTTGAACATGTACCTTTAATCCCCTTAACTAATAAGTAGGAGTAAAAAGGTTAAAGAATGCTAACTAGCCTTGTTTACTGCTTTTTCTATTTATAAACATTCCTCTACCTTTTCTTATTTAATCTTTTATAAATAGCAATCGGCCAAAAGCTCAGCTTACCTTTCTAATTTAAGAAAAAGCAAAAAAATGTTTCATTCAAATTCTCAGATTTCTAAAATAACGCCACATCCATTAACGACTAAGAGGTAGAAATGATAGTAAGAACAGGTATAGGTCAAGATAGCCATCGTTTTTTACCGGTTGAAACCTCAAAACCTTGCATTATTGCAGGATTAATCTTTGAACATACGCCTGGATTTAATGCTAATTCTGATGGTGATATTGTTTTTCATGCCATTTGTAATGCGATAAGCTCGCTCTCTGGAGTCTTAATTTTAGGAAATATTGCCGATGAGCTTTGCTTAAAAGATGGAATTACTGATAGCGAAGTTTACCTTCTTGAAGCTATAAAAACATTAGAGGCCCAGAAAGTTACGCATGTGTCTATCACCTTAGAAGGTAAGAAGCCTAAATTTAAAGATCGCATTCAAGCGATGAGGGAAAACATTGCACGCGTCATGCAAATTGATTTGTCTCAAGTAGGAATAACAGCAACTTCAGGCGAAGGCTTGACAGACTTTGGTTGTGGCGAAGGGGTCCAATGCTTTGCCATAGTGACCACTTGCCAGCCTACACCTTTATCTCCATGATTGCCTTCATTCTACTTTTAAGTAAACTATCGCTTAAATCTACATTATTAAGCCTTTTTAAAGATCTGGAGTCGGCAATTTATAGGAATGTTAATAAATATCCCGCAGATAACGTTTCTCGTTACGCAAATGCTTAACGAGTGCTTTTGCCTCCGCTTCACTTTTCTTACCATGGACTTGGATAATTTCATGCAAGGCAGATTCTACATCTTTTGCCATACGCGCAGCATCCCCACAAACATAAATGTAAGCGCCTTCATTAATCCAACGATAAAGGTCAGCACCTTGCATTAGCATACGGTGTTGAACATAAATTTTTTCTTGCTGATCACGTGAAAAAGCAACATCTAAGCGGAGCTTACCTTGCCGCTCTAAGCTTGTCCAATAATCTGCATAAAAAAAATCAGTTGCGCGATTGCACTCCCCAAAGAAAAGCCAATTTTTACCTTGAGCTTCCTTCGCCATCCTTTCTTGCATGAATGCCCGGAAGGGGGCTACGCCAGTGCCAGGGCCAATCATAATAATAGGCGTATCAGAGTGAGAAGGAAGTGTAAAGCCATGATGAGGTTGAATATAGATGGGTACGACAGGTTGATGAAGAGGGACTGTTTCGCATAAATAATGAGTGCACACACCTACCCGCTGATATCCATTGGTATGATATTTTAATACCCCTACGGTAAGATGCACTTCTTCTCCTACTGCCGACATTGAGGAAGAAATAGAATATAGACGAGGTAGCAAGGGCATAAGCATGTTGCAGAGCTCTTGCAAAGCAAAAACCACTTCGTGGTTTTCTTCTAAAATATCCCAAAGCTCATGGGATTGTAAATAAGCTTTAAACTTTTCTTGCGCACCTTCTGCCAGAACAGCTTCTAACGCTTCTTTTTTTTTCTGGTTAGTTTGCCTTTGAGCAAGCATCGACAAAAGCTTTTTGCTTAAGTCTGTCACATTAGCTTTTGTAGTTAAAAATTCGCGCAGTGACATACTCTTTCCTGTATGCTTGCTAATTATCAATTCCAAACCTTGTGCACGCATAGCACCCAGTGTTTTATTAACAATATCCTGAGGATTGATAGGAAAAATGCCTAGGCTATCGCCCACTTTATAGGTCAGGCCCGACCCTTTAATATCCAAAACCAGATGTTGAGTATTTTTTGTAGACTCTTCTCGAGTTAAATTATAACGCTCTTTGATTGTGGCAAAAAAAGGATAATGCCTATTGTAGATTGAGG
The DNA here is from genome assembly GCF_018342455.1 of Neochlamydia sp. AcF95. Taxonomy (NCBI): domain Bacteria; kingdom Pseudomonadati; phylum Chlamydiota; class Chlamydiia; order Parachlamydiales; family Parachlamydiaceae; genus Neochlamydia; species Neochlamydia sp. AcF95. The sequence goes on from NZ_JAEMUC010000019.1 coordinate 53,403, forward strand.
GTTCCATAAAAACAGTGTTTAGAAGTTAAAAATAAAAAAATATAACATAATTCTTTTTCACTTTCAGCAAAATTTTATCTTATTTAAAAGCAGGTTAACCTCTCCTAATCTGATTGAAAATTAACAATTTTTACACTATTATTCTCGATATATTAAGCAAACATACTAGGTTTTTATGAGTTTAATTAACTGCGATTACAAAATCACTACAAACAATCAATCAGTGGATAAGCACAGTACTTTTTTACCCACAAGAACAAGAGACGCGACTACTTTTTTTTGGGGTGTTGCTGAGCCTCTTTGCCCACCTGCTGCTCAACTTTTGCCTCAGGCTTCTTCCCGTTCAAGCCAACATGTAAAGAACGAACCTACTCTCTTGCCTTCATTATTACCGTTGGAACCATCTGAAGACACTCCAAGGCAAGGAGAAGAAATAAAAAGGAGGAAACTACTCTCTAATAGCATCAAATATATAGGACCTTTAAAAGCAGGCCTCCCTGAAGGAATCGGTAAACTTACCTACGAAATGATCAACGAAAAAACCCACGCTATATTTTCTACCACTTACTCCGGCGAATTTCATGAGGGAAGATTAAACGGTCAAGGATTGATTGTTTACGGGAATGGAGATAAGCTAACAGGAAATTTTCAACATAACTCATTAGTAGGAATAGGGAAGCTGGTCAGACGAGATGGAAAAGCATTTTCTATCCTTCAAAATCCTAATCACAGTTATTTGATAATAGAACCGCTGGATTTAACTAAAAGCTGATTCTCTCATAAATAAGATATTTTCCATTTACGGAAATAAGCTTATTTTAATACGATATCTGTGCATCAAGCGGCCATGGCGGAATTGGTAGACGCGCTAGATTCAGGTTCTAGTAGGGGCAACCCTGTGGATGTTCGAGTCATCTTGGCCGCAATCCTTAAGCTAAATTTTTATCGATTGAGTGAGGATGTATTACCCTTTATCTCCCCAAGTAGCTATTGTCGCTAATGGCGAAATTTCTTCTTATTCTCAGACCAAGCACCTTCTTTCTTCTTTTTCAAAGATTATAGCCGTAGATGGGGGCTTAAAACATTGCCAGAAAATGGGAATCACTCCTTGTTTTCTGATCGGAGATTTAGATTCTATAGAAAAAGAAATGCTTGAACAATATGCAGATCTTCCCCTTTTAAAATATCCTGAAGATAAAAATGAAAGTGATTTAGAACTAGCAATCCATAAGCTTTTAAGGGAAAAAGTAGAATCTATCGCTTTATTTGGTGTATTAGGAAAGCGCAGTGATCATCTCCTTTATACCTTGCATCTCCTGTCTCGCCATCCTTCTCAGCTTATGATAGAATCGGAAAAGGAGACCATTTTTTGTTTACAAGGACGCAACCGGATTAAGACGTTTGCGGGACAAACGATCTCTTTAATGCCTTTATCCCCTGCCTATGGCATCCAAACTCAGGGCCTTAAATGGGAGCTGCAAAATGCTGATTTTGATAAAGAATTTATGAGCTTATCGAATGTATGTAATAGCCACTCCGTAGAGATTAATATACTCTCTGGTGATTTAGTATGCTTTCTTCATAAAACCTTCTAATTTCTTTAAATAGATTAGATTTTTTCTTTCTGCATCTAATCGGTTTCAAAAAAGTTTATGCACCAAGGTAGCTTTAAATCAAATGTTGCTTGAAAACATTCATGTCATCGATTAATTTAGTTGATTGATTTCTCTTACAACCCCCATCTTGATAAATTTAGATGTAATAAATGCCAGTGATTAGGATTTTTGCATGGTTTCATACAACAGAAAAAATATTCGCAACTTTTCTATTATTGCTCATATTGACCATGGAAAGTCAACGATTGCTGATAGATTAATAGAACTTACCCATACAGTCTCAAAGCGAGAGATGCAAGAGCAGCTACTCGATGATATGGATCTTGAAAGAGAACGAGGCATTACTATTAAAGCTCACCCTGTGACCATGAATTACCAAACTGAAAATGGCCAAATTTATCAAATCAACTTAATTGATACACCGGGACATGTCGACTTTACCTACGAGGTTTCACGATCTTTAGCGGCTTGCGAAGGAGCTCTACTAGTGGTAGATGCAGCCCAAGGCGTCCAAGCTCAAACTCTTGCAAATGTTCATTTAGCGATTGAACGTGACTTGGAGATCGTACCTGTCCTTAATAAAATTGATCTTCCCAGTGCAGATATAGAAAGTGTAAAACAACAGATTGAAGATGTGATTGGCCTAGATGCTTCCCATGCTATCTGCTGCTCAGCCAAATCAGGAATAGGGATTGAGACCATCTTAGAACGTATCATTAGCGATGTTCCTGCTCCTAAAGAACCTGTCGATGATCTACTCCGTGCCTTGGTTTTTGACTCTCATTACGACAATTATCGAGGGGTTATGGTTTACATTCGTGTGATTAGCGGAGAAATTCGTAAAGGCTCTGCAATACGCATGATGGCTACTCATAAAGCTTGTGAAGTTTTAGAAGTAGGAAAATTTACTCCCTCTGAAAAACCTGTGGAAGCTTTAATGACAGGAGAGGTGGGATACATGATCGCCAACATAAAAAAAACTTCCGATGTTAAAATTGGGGACACCATTACTTTGCAAAAACATCCAGCTCCCGATGCTTTGCCAGGCTTTAAGAATATCAGCCCTGTAGTATTCGCAGGCATATATCCTATTGACTCTACAGATTTTGAAGCTTTACGCGATGCTTTGGAAAAACTTCAACTTAACGATTCCTCTCTGCATATTGAACAAGAAAGCAGTATGGCTTTAGGCTTTGGCTTCCGCTGTGGTTTTCTAGGACTTTTGCATTTGGAAATTATATTTGAACGCATTCAACGTGAATTTGATTTAGATGTTATTTCTACAGCGCCTAGTGTTATTTACAAGTTCCATTTAAATGACACCTCCATTAAAGAAATCGATAATCCTGCTCACTATCCAGACCCTACTCACATCGATTATGTAGAAGAACCGTGGGTAAAATGCCATATTATGATTCCTGGGGAATACCTAGGTGCAATCATGAATTTGGGAATGGATAAAAGAGGCAATTGTCTTAAAACAGAAACTATGGATGCACGCCGGCTTCTAATTACCTATCGTTTTCCCCTTAATGAAATTATTACCGATTTCAATGATAAGCTTAAATCCATCACTAAAGGATATGGATCTTTTGACTATGAATTTGATGGTTATGAAAAAAGTGATATCATTAAATTAGAAATTCGGGTCAACGAAGAGCCTGTAGATGCATTTTCATGCTTAGTGCATCGCTCTAAAGCAGAATCGAAAGGAAAAGCTATTTGCTCTAAACTCGTTGAAGTTATCCCCATGCAGCTTTTCAAAGTACCTATTCAAGCGGCTATTGGTGGGAAAATTGTTTCGCGAGAAACTATCCGCGCCCTCACCAAAAACGTGACAGCTAAGTGCTACGGAGGCGATATCACCCGCAAGCGCAAGCTGTGGGAGAAGCAAAAAAAGGGTAAAAAACGTATGAAAGAAATAGGTAAAGTCAATATCCCCCAAAGTGCTTTTATGGAAGTTTTAAAAGCAGGAGATTAATCGATCATTAAAAAAGAGTTAATATGCCACAGGTGATTTTGATTGGTGCACAATGGGGGGATGAAGATAAAAGTAAAATTATTGATATGCTTACAGCCCAGGTTAAGCATGTTATCCGCTCTCAAGGTGGCAATAACGCAGGCCATACAGTTGTCCTTGATCAGCAAGAATACAAATTTCATTTAATCTCCTCAGCTATTCTCCATTCACATACGCATTGCTATATAGGTGCTGGCACCGTCATCGATCCTGAAGTACTCCTGCAAGAAATGGAGGATTTAGAAAGTAAGGGTGTCCAAATTAAAGGACGCCTATTAATCTCGCCTTCTGCCCATATTATTTTTCCTTATCATCAAATGCTAGATTTTCTTCTTGAGCAAAAGAAAGGCGAACGTGCTATTGGTACCACCGGTCGAGGAATTGGGCCTTGTTATGCTGATAAAGCCCAACGTTTAGGCATTCGCATGGGAGAACTTGTGCGTCCTGATATTTTCGGCAAATTGCTAAAAAGCATTCTTCAAGTAAAAAATGAAGAGCTTACTAAGCTTTTCGGCGTCGAAAAATTAAATGAGGAGGAAATTTATAAAAAATATAGTCGTTATGCGGAGCTTTTAAAACCTTTTGTGGCAGAAGTGGAAGGGCTTATTCACCAAGCTATAGATAATAAGGAAAACATTTTGTTCGAGGGAGCTCAAGGAACTTTCCTAGATACTTCTTTAGGAACTTACCCTTATGTCACATCTTCCTCTACCATCGCTGGAGGCATCTGTGCCGGCGCCGGAGTAGGCCCCACCTGCATCGATCATACCTTGGGCGTTGTTAAAGCCTACACTACACGTGTGGGCAACGGACCTTTTCCTACAGAGTTTCAAGAAAACGAAAGTTTTTTAAATCATCCTATCACGAGTGAATACAGCAATGCAGTAGGGCGTAGAAGACGGATTGGATGGTTTGATGCAGTGCTAACGCGAACGGCTGTACACATAAATGGCATTGACTCACTAGCAGTGACTCAGCTCAATAGGCTAGATTATTTAGATTCTATTAAAGTTTGCGTAGGCTATCAAATTCATGGAGTGCGCATCAATCATATTCCTTACCTTAGCGAGGATCTAGATAAGATTATCCCTATTTATGAAACTATGCCAGGCTGGAACGCCTCCACCAGCCAAATTACCACTTATAAAGAATTACCTCAAAATGCTCAAAAATACCTGTCAAAAATTGAGCAGCTTTGTAGAGCACCGATTAATATCATTTCTTTAGGGCCTCAACGAGAAAAAACCCTTATTTTAAAAGACTTATTTTCAACCAAGGAAAAGGCAGCTTGCAAGCATGCTTAAATAGAACTTATGAATATTTTCGTGAAAAACAACTATTATACTCTTGAACAAAAGGCAAGCTTAGATCCTAAGCGTATTCCTCAGCATGTAGCTTTTATTCCAGACGGTAATCGACGCTGGGCCAAGCGACAGCAAATGAGATCCATAGAAGGTCATCAAGAAGGCTCTGATAATCTGATTGAAATTGTAAAAGCAGGAAAAGAACTAGGAATAAAAAATTTTACTTTTTACCTTTTCTCTACAGAAAACTGGAGCCGTCCTCAAGAGGAGATCGATGCCTTGATGTGGCTTTTGCATACTTATTTAATCGAGCAGCAATCTTTCTTTGTGGAAGAAGGGACACGTTTATGTACCATTGGAAATACTGCTGCTTTGCCAGAGTATGTACAAAAAACTATAGAGGAAACCCGACAAGTTACGGCCCACTGCCAAGAAGCGGACCTAATTTTTGCCCTAAATTATGGAAGTCGCGATGAAATCAAACGTGCTGTACAGTCTATCGCGCAAGATATAATCCATAAAAAAATTACTCCTGAGCAAATCTCTGAAGAAATTATTTCCCAATATTTAGATACGGCGCCCTGGAGTGATCCAGACTTACTTATCCGCACGAGTGGTGAATTAAGATTAAGTAATTATTTACTATGGCAGCTCTCTTATACTGAAATATTCTCCTCAAACGTATTATGGCCAGATTTTACTCCTTATCATCTTTTACAAGCATTATTAAACTATCAAAGGCGTGAAAGGCGCTTAGGGGGCGCATGAGCAATCTTCAACACCGCCTTCTTTTAGGCAGTATGACCACTTTTTTTGCTATTTTGCTGCTTTGGTTTTCTCCCTACCTATTTTTTCGCCCTATTTTTGCTTTAATTCTAGCTACTTTCATTACCCTTGCTGCCGCTGAGCTTTTTCACCTAGCTAAAAGCAAAAACTATCAACCTCTTACGAAAATAGGCTTGGTAGGCTGCTTTTTGTACACCCTTTCCGTGTATGTGAGTACCCAACATGGTCAAGCTCAAATTCTCCCCTACATTGTTCTTATATTGATTGTATGGATCTGCTTTTTTTATTTTTTTAAAACGGGCGATAAGCCCTTGCTTAATATCTCCATTACCCTGCTTGCATTAATGTATGTAGCTATTCCTTTAGCATCTTGGCTCAACATTGCCTACTTTTTCCCAGAACATTCTCCTCAAGAAGGACGGTGGTGGCTGCTCTACTTATTAGCTGTTACGAAAACAACCGATATAGGCGCTTATTTTGTGGGTAGCCTTCTGGGCAAGCATAAGATGGCTCCCTACTTAAGTCCCAAAAAAAGCAATGAAGGAGCAGTGGGAGGACTTTGCTGTGGGCTAGGGGCAAGCTTTACTTTCTATTGGATAAGTGCTCACATTCCTTTTCAGATCACTCTTTTTCAATCTCTGACATTAGGAATTTTATTAAGCACGATGGGACAGATAGGCGATCTTGCTGAATCTTTGCTAAAGCGTGATGCTGATATTAAAAATAGCAATCAAATCCCTGGGCTGGGTGGTATACTAGATATGCTCGATTCGCTAGTCTTTACTTCCCCTATTGTTTATATTTTTCTTGAAATTCAATCTGCATCTAGCTAAATGCAGGAGTACAGGAGGTTTTGTATGATTATTACCATTGATGGTCCCATTGCTACAGGCAAAAGTACAATTGCTAAGACATTAGCACGCGAAATTGGCTACATTTATTTCGATACAGGAGCCATGTATCGTTGTCTGACTTATGGTGTTTTAAAGAAAGATATCAACGTCGATGATCGTGAGCAACTTAATGACTTTCTCCATAACATTAAATTTGATATCAAAAGTAGACATGGAAAAAAACATTACTATGTAGGAAATGAGGACGTTACCGATGCTATTCGCCTCGATAAAGTTACTTCTCATGTATCTAGCATCTCGGCTATCCCTATGGTACGCGATAAGTTAGTGGCTATGCAAAGGGAACTTGCTATAGGAGTAAATGCGGTCTTTGAGGGAAGAGATATGGGTACGATAGTTTTTCCTAAAGCCGAAATAAAAATATATTTAACAGGACGTCCTGAAGTACGTGCTAAAAGAAGATATGACGAACTTAAAAGAAAGTATCCTGAAGAAACAAAGGACCTTACGATTGAAAAATCCCTTGAAGATCTTAATCGACGAGATCATCTCGATTTAACTCGCGAAATATCCCCTCTTAAACAAGCTCCTGAGGCTCTCGTGATTGATACTTCTGATTTAAGCATCCAAGAAATTATTTTCAAAATCCTAGAATTTAAAGATTTAAACATACAAGTTTGATGATCTAAATAATGAGCAAGCAAAATTTAAATACTGTTCTTAAATTAAATACCTTACTCTCATTTCTGATTTAAGATAGCTAATGAAATAAAGGCCAAGCTTAACGTTCAAGTAGCAGAGAATAAGAGGAGTAAGAAATATTAAGATTTTTTTGGATAAAGGAGATTAAAGCTGAGAAGAGCATTTCCTTCGAGGGATTTTCTTTTGCTATATAGCTCATCTTCTTAAGGACTGCCTATTAATTTTTATAGAAAACGGATCATTTTTTATTTTTCCCACCTTTTTTCTCCAGAAATGGTTAAGATTTTTTTGCCGCAAAATCTAGAGAAGCTAAAAAGACTCCTCATAGGCTTTAAGTAAAAAAGCCTATTTTTTATTAATAATTTCAGCTTATTTTCTCACCTTTTCTTTCTAAATAGGCAACCAAAATAATAGATTGCCTTCAATTTTTTTAAGTTAAACAGCGTGGATGCTTTATCCTCCTTTTTAAAAAGCCGGTATCTAGCATGTCGCTAAGCATTAAAGTCTTTATTGCCTTAAGCTGTTAACATTTTAATTTGAGCTACAAGCAAAAGTTAAATTTTCTATAATCCTTTAATGTTTAAATCCTCTTGATAAATAGGAGGGATTTATTTAGGATGCAAACATATATATACCTTCACTATTTGTTGGCATGAAATTTTTTTATCGCTCAGTTTATCTTTGTACTAAAAAATTCTTTTTATTGTTATTCCGCCATCAAGTGTATGGAAAACACCACCTCCCTGTCGGGCCCTGCATTCTTGCTCCTAACCATGCTTCTTTTTTAGATCCTCCTCTTGTAGCTATTTCATGCGATGAGGAAGTCAACTTTCTTGCAAGAGGAACTCTTTTCAACAATGCAATTTTTAAAAAGTTGATTTCTCACCTAAATTCTTATCCTGTAGGTGGCATCTCGCAAGATATAAGCTCGCTTAAATTAATTCTTCAATTATTAAAAGATAGTAAAAAAGTAGTGATTTTTCCTGAAGGCAAGAGAACTTCTAACGGACACTTACTTCCCATAAAGCCTGGCATAGGAATGCTTGCCGGCAAGAGCCAGTGCCCAATTGTACCTGTCTATATTCATGGTACCTATGAAGCCTGGCCAAAGAAAAAGTGGATACCTAGGTTGAAAGGACAAACAGCTTGTGTTTTCGGTAAGCCTATCTATTGGGAAGTGTATAAAGATCTGCCCAAGAAAAAAGCACAAGAAGAAATTTCAAATGCTATCCAAAAATCTCTGAAAATGTTAAACTTTTGGTATTTGAATGGTGCACTAGGAGAACCGCCTTAATGTAGTACGCCTAGCATTGTTTTCTTTTGGAAAATAAATGCCTATTGCATATAAACTAACAGATGGTTTTTAAACTAACCGTAATTTAATTTTTTTTAATTTCAAAGGGGTAATTTTTATGTCTACATATTTGGTCACACCTTTTATATCAGGTGAATATCCTAATAAAGTTATCAAATGGACTACAGAGCATTTAGAAAAGGCTAGAGAATCTAAAAATAGCAAGCAAACTTTAATAGCAGCTGGCGTGTTAGCTGCTGACACAGCTGTCCATGCTATTGCCGTGCCCTTATTTGCAATTGCTAATGTGTTTAGAGTACCTGTGAAAGTAATGTTTTCAAAGAAACCTTGGGCTATTCAGCTTCTTAATAAAACTAAGCTTGCTAGCCCTAAGAATGTAGCCAAATTAGCCCTTCGTGTACTAGCAACTGCTTTTGCAACTTTGGCCACCTTGGTTATGTCTTTCATCAAACCTATCGAGGCTACACGAATTCATGAAACGCTAAAAATCCTTCCTAAGAAAAAAGCTGCCCCTTCAAAAAACACTGAAGAGACTGCAGGTAGCCAAGAAGAAGGCCATGTTGAAGGTAGCGAGGAAGAAAAACAGCCAATTTCTATGAAAGAAGAGATAGCTGCTAGAGCTTATGAGAAGCATGAACACAATGTAGAAGCGATAGAAGATCGTGAAACAGCAGAAGCTTTACACCCCGCTTCTATTATCGACAAAAAAGAACTATCGGCAAACGTGCAACAGGTAACTCATAAGACAGCTGTTGAAGACTCAGAAAAAGCTAAAGAGGAAGCAGAGCTAGCTACTCAACCGAAAGTTGGCTTTAATGAAGAGCTCATAGCTAAAGCTAAAGCCAAGCATGCTGCAGCAGTAGAGGCAGTAGCTGAATTAGAAGAAAAAAATGGAAAAGAAGAAGCTGTAGCAGAAGAAAATGCTGTGGTAACTGCAGAGGCAGTTATTCCAGAAGCCCCTCAAGCACCAACAGCCGACAAAATTGAAAGCTAAAACCTTTGAATTTAATTTAGATTTATTGCTGAGATAGCACATATTAAAGGGGTTTAAAAAAGGTAACCTTTCTAAACCCCTATTATTTTGCTTGCAAATATCTTTTCTTCACTCTTTGTTTATCAAAAAAAGTTTTTCTATAATAGGTCTTTTAATCACCCCATTCCTAAAGATTACCTAAGCTTGACTCTTCAATAACCTGCAACGCAAGATTTTGTTTACGTAAGAGTCAAAGAAGCTTTCCATTCTCTAAATTTTCCTTGAAAGCAGCTTTGAGCTACTCTTCTCGTCCTAAGCAAATCTATAAAGGCAGGATGAATACCCCTCTAGTTATCCAATAATACTAAAGGTCAACTAAAAAAAAGATCTCTTAATCTATAAGCTTTCTGCTTCTCGACTCTATATCTTAATTTTCTCTTTTTAAATAGCGCCTGCTTTTCTTAGAATCAATGCATAGGAAAATTAAGGGATAGGCTATGAAATAGGTTAAAGAGAATTTTAGGCGATCATCCAAATAGTCTCCTATTTTTTTAAAATCTACGTATGATTATATATTTTAAGCGTTATAGGAAGTAGAGCTTACTTTACCGCCCGTACCTGTCCAATTTGTGTGAAAAACCTGGCCGCGTGGATGATCTAGCCGCTCATACGTATGGGCCCCAAAGTAATCACGTTGGGCCTGTAATAAATTGGCTGGTAAGTTAGAACTGCGATAACCATCATAAAAAGCAAGAGCAGTGCTAAAGCAAGGAGTGGGAATGCCGAGCTCTACAGCTTTAGCTACTACCCGTCTCCAATCGCTTTGTGCTTTAGCTAATGCATTTTTGAAGAAATCATCTAATAGAAGGTTTTTTAAGGTAGGCTTTTTCTCATAGGCATCCTTAATATTGTTAAGAAACTTACTGCGAATGATGCACCCTCCTCGCCACATGAGAGCCACCCCTCCAAAGTTAATCCTCCAATGATAATCTTTAGCTGCCTGCTGAATAAGCATGAACCCTTGGGCATAGCTAATGATTTTAGAAGCATATAAAGCTTGTCTAATACTCTCAATAAATGCTTCTTGATCTCCCTCATATAAAGGGGAAGGTCCCGTCAAAATTTTACTAGCTTCAAGACGCTCTTCTTTAATAGCCGATAAACAACGCGCAAAAACAGCTTCTCCGATTAAAGTTAGTGGCATCCCCAATTCTAAAGCATTTATGACAGTCCACTTACCCGTACCTTTTTGCCCTGCTACATCTAAAATTTTATCTATCAAAGGCTGGCCATCTTCATCGACCTGTTTGAAAATAGCACTTGTAATTTCAATTAAATAACTGTCTAATTCTGTTTTATTCCACTGAGCAAAGACTTGCGCTATCTGCTGAGGATTCAACCTTAGAGCATGCTTTAAAAGGCTATATGCTTCGCAAATCAGTTGCATATCACCATATTCAATTCCATTGTGGACCATTTTAACATAATGACCTGCACCTTCATCTCCTACCCAGTCGCAACAAGGTTCACCATTGTCAGCTTTGGCACTAATAGATTGAAAAATATTCTTTACTAAGGGCCAAGCCTCAGGATTTCCCCCTGGCATGATTGAAGGGCCATGCCGCGCGCCTTCTTCCCCCCCAGAGATTCCACTGCCTATAAAGAGAAGACCTTTCTCTTTTAAAGATTGGGTGCGTCGATTGGTATCGCTAAAAAGGCTATTTCCCCCATCAATAATGACATCACCTGGCTCTAAATAAGGAATGAGCTGCTGAATGCACGCATCCACAGGCTCACCTGCTTTTACCATCAAAATGACTTTTCTCGGACGCTTTAAAGATTGGCAAAATTCCTGGATAGTAGGAGCACCTATAATTTTTGATCCTTGGGCAGAGCCATTTAAGAAGCTGTCAATGGTGGCGCGCGTACGATTATAAACGGTAACAATGAAGCCATGATCATTCATATTAAGAGCCAAGTTTTGACCCATGACTGCTAATCCAATTAAACCAATATCCGCTTGCCCCATAGATTTTCCTCCCTTAAGTGATTTTTTCGTAGTTTAGTGCGAGAAGAAATGAATGTAAAGAGCAAGTGCAAGAAAAAGCAAAAGAGTTGTCCTCGGCGCGATTCGAACGCACGACCTGTTGCTTAGGAGGCAACCGCTCTATCCTACTGAGCTACGAGAACATGTTCTTCAGCATAGAGAATGTAAGAAATTTTGTAAAGTAAGCATTGGAAAGAGGGCGCTTTGTTACTTTATTTAAGGAAAAATGATGCATAGTTATCTTCTTTAAAAAAAAGCCCTTCTTAAGGCAAAGAAACAGCGCGCTCGTTTAGATAAGCTTCCACCCCTTTGGCAATACCCCAAGCAATCTTCTTAATATAGGCTGGCTCTTTAATCTTATTCATTTCCTTTTCATTCGTCAAAAAGCCTCCTTCAATTAGTACAGCAGGCATCTTTGTCTCTCGAATGACTGCAAAATTTCCTTCTTTTACTCCACGGGATTTAGCTTTCGTAGCTTGTATTACCTGCGTTAGAATAGAAGAAGCTAATTGACTAGATTGCGTTGAACGCTTTTTATTTATATCTGATTTATAGTAAAAAATTTCAATGCCATCGGCTTGCTTGGCCGGCGCGGAGTTATAATGCACACTTACAAACAGATCAGCATCTTGATCATTTGCAAAATTTGCTCGCTTCTGCAAAGAGATAAATTCATCATTTGAACGTGTCAGCCTAGTTTGATAACCCATCTTTTGCAAAAACTCATTTAAAGCTAAAGAGGTAGTGAGGTTAAGAAACTTTTCATGATATTTGGGTTGAGATAAAGAACGGGTACCAAAGTCATCTCCGCCATGACCGGCATCTATTACAATCATTGCAGCTTTAGAAAGCCTAGACCTTTTAATATTCTTTAGAGGTGGGTTTATGCCCATTTTATTCTCAAAGGGAAACTGAGCTACAGGGGCGGAATGCACAGCAGGTTGGCTAGAAAGCTCTTTGGAAGGGCATCTACACCCTCCAAGGCTTAGCAACAAAAAAATCCATAGACAATTTCGAAAATTTTTTATCATAAATTTATTTTTTTATCATTTTCATCTTTATGTTTTTCCAAACATATTTGAGCAGCAATTTTTCTATCGTCAAATTCAATGGTTTTGTAGGAAAAAATTTGATAGGCTTCATGGCCTTTACCGGCAATAAGAATCACATCCGCTGGCTTAGCCATGTAGATTGCTTTTTTAATAGCCTCGTATCGATCCACTTCTACTTCCCAATTCTTTTGATTAAACCCTCGAGCAATCTCCTGGCAAATAGTTTGAGGATTCTCAAAGCGTGGATTATCGGAAGTCACAATACAATAATCGGAAAATTTCTCAGCCACTTGTGCCATTTTTGGGCGTTTAGAAGCATCCCTATTTCCTCCGCATCCAAATACAGTAATAATTCGGCCCTGCTTAAATTCTTGCAAACATTCTAAAACGTTTGTAAGAGCATCATCCGTATGAGCAAAATCAACAAATATATTTAACCCTAATTCATTAAAGACCGCTTGCATGCGACCTGGAACGGCTGGAAAAGAGGCTATAATCTCTACCAATTTTTTCAAAGGCTCTTTTCTTACGAGGCCTACGCAGATAGCGGCCAAGCAATTATAGATATTGAAACGCCCTACTAAAGGACAGTGGCAGGCGACTTCCTCCCCAGCATAGCCGATAGTAAAGTCTGTACCAAAAGAGGTTAGGACTATGTTTTTAGCTTGTACATCTGCAGCAGCGCTTAGCCCGTAAGTCAGAATTTTAGCTCTACAGCCTTTTACCATCATTTGATGCCAAGGGCTATCGATATTAATCACTGCCGTGCAAGGAAAGTTATTCCCTGTCTTATTTTTCTCAGGGTTTAAAGTTTGAAATAGTTTTTGCTTAGCTTGGCAATAGTTATCCATCGATTGATGATAATCTAAGTGATCAAGTGTCAAATTAGTAAAAATGGCCACATCATATTCAATATTTACTGCCCGGCCTTGATCTAAAGCATGTGAAGTTACTTCCATGACCGCAGCTTTACAATTTTGCAAAACCATCTCTCTTAGCAACTTATGGTTACTAATAACATCGGGCGTTGTGCGAGTGGCTTGGTAACGATGCTTACCTATAATATACTCAATCGTCCCTATAAGCCCACAGGGTACCTTTAAATGTTCTAGTAAATGCTTAACAAGAAAAGAAGTGGTAGTTTTTCCATTAGTACCGGTGATACCTACCATGAATAGCTCTTGACTAGGAAACTGATAATAATGAGCTGCTAAAAGAGGCTCTACTACAGGCACCTGAGGATGAATAACTTGAGTGATAAAGCGCAAGGAGGGATCGAAGATGTCGGTCAAGATAGCACTAGCTCCTGCCTCAATAGCTTCATGAATGTAGTGAGCGCCATCATTCATACGGCCTTTTTTAGCAACAAATAAATTGCCAGGAGCTACAACCTTAGAATTGGCACAAATTCCGGTTATAAAAACTTCTTTAGAGCCTTTAACTGCTTGCACGGAAATATTTTTTAATAGTTTTTTTAGTTTCATTCTCAACTCGCACTTCTCCTCGCAGCCATTTAAATCACCTAAGTTTTTCCAGGCTCTTTGTTATTCCACTTTTCATACATTTCTTTCAACTCTCTAATTTCATGCGCCCAGTTTGCTTTTTCTTGGCAACGTCTAGGATCCCCTATTGGATAACCGTAGGGATCATCCGGAGCTATACCTAAATAGGCTAAAGACCTCTTAGCTATTTCGCAAAACACTGGGGCAGCACAAGTTCCCCCATGGTGCCATGACCCTACTCCTGGTGTGTAACCATATTGAGGCTCATCTAGGGTAACAAGGAGAATAAAAGCCGGCTTATCAGCAGGAGTAAAACCGATGAAACTTGGACAATAAAGTTCATCGGAATAAGCACCGTTGACTATTTTTTTTGCGGTGCTAGTCTTGCCTGCTTCAGAATATCCTGGCACATCTGCACGTCTAGCCGTACCTCCCACCTTAGTCGTGTATTTTAAGCTTTTTACTATTTCACTACAGCATTCTTTCTCTAATACCTGAGGAAATTGCTGAATCCTGCCTATATCAGTATGATCTACAAAAATGGTTTGAGTGCCTTCTTCAGGATTACTAGCAATTTTGCGGATAAGGGTAGGTTGTACAAGATATCCTCCATTAACAAAAACAGCGAAAGCTCTAAGCAGCTGAATGCTATTTACTTGAATGTTATGGCCAAACGCTAAGGAATAGGGGGTAGAAATAGACCATTCATCTTTGCCATTAGGATGTTTTTTGCCCGGTAAAGGAACCACTCCTGCACTCTCAGCAGGAAGCTCAATTTGAGTTTTAGCACCAAAGCCAAATGTTTCGGTTAAATGATTGCGGATAAAGGAAGCCCCTAGCCGTTCAACCACTTTTTCCATTAATCTTGCTGGATAAATATTAGAGGATTTCTGAATAGCCATATACATATTTAGATAAGGGTGCATATGAGTATCTATCAAAGGCTTACCACGTCCTTTAAAAAAAGTATTGGAAGTAGGCATCATCGCGTGAGGATCGAACAGCTCACTTTCCCCTTTTTTACGCAATTCTATATTTGCTTTCAAAGCAATTGCTAGAATGATAGGCTTAAAAGTAGAGCCAGGTTCAAGTGTATCGGTCAAAGCTTTTACTTTAGTATGCTCAATCATTTGGGGATCATTGAAATAATCTTGATAATGGGGAGGATAAAAATAAGGATACTGGGCCAACGCCAATATTTCGCCACTAAAAGGATTCATCATCACTGCCCACCCCCCTTTAGCTTTAGCATTTTTTACTCCTTTTTCAAGCTCTTCTTCTGCTATAGCTTGTAAACAATGGTTAATGGTTAAATAAACATCGGCTCCATTCTGAGGCTTGGCAATAACTTCGCCCATTTCAAACGCATTTCTAGGAGAACGCATTAATCGCCGTTTTCCCATCCTTCCTTTAAGAAAATGATCAAAACACAGCTCTAAGCCACCTGTAGGGATTGCTTGCTTTGTAACCTCATCTCTTTGATTTTGCACTGTATGTAAAAGTTGGCCAAGTAATTTTCCAAAAGGATACGACCGTTGATAATCACTGGCAAAAAAAAGAGCATTGCGGGCAATTTTATTTCGTTTAGCATAGGGCATCCACCAGTCTAAAATTGCATCACGGGTTTCTTTTTCTAGCCACATCTTTAACTTTCTATTGCGGCTTCTATATCCAAATTGTTCACATAGATGAGAATGTTCTTCAGCAGGAAGATCAAGGATTTGGATAAGCTTTTGTGCAATTTCAGCATGATGCTGAGAAGGAATAGATTCAACGTCTACATGCAAATGAAATTTAAGAATATCGACGACAAAAGCTTGTTCAATTTCAGGATGGGCTCTCTGTATACTTGTATTAGAGATAAATCTTCCACGCAAGAAAGGTTCATTAACAACAAAATAATGCTGCCGATTAGCTAGGTGCGTCCATTTTTCTCCTTCGGCGATTTGCAGCATATAAAACTTAGCCACAAGTAAAGAAAATAAAAAAATGATAAAAAAGGCAACAAACAATAGCCTTCTTCGATCACTGGCCTGAGGAGGAAGTGGAGGTCGTACAGGCATTAAGGCCAATTCTCCTCTTGCAAATCAGCGAAGTCTTTGCCTGGAACTGGCGAGGTTAAAGGTAAAACAATGACTTGCGAATTATAAGCAAATTTTAAAGCACTAAATTCGGGCATCCGCATCAGCTCCATAAGATGAATGGGACTTTCAAATTGATCAATCTCATATTTTAAACGGTTATTTTCTTCATGAATTGTGCGCACTTCTTTAGCTAATGAAGGAATTGCCATACGCAATTCTGTTAATTCATTTTGCTTAAAAATATAAGTATAAAGAACTAGACCGGCAAGCACTACACATATAAAAAGCTTTATAATCAACCCTTGAAAATTACTTTCGCATCTTTTCATATTTTTTCAATCACTCTTAATTTTGCACTACGGCTTCGAGGATTCAGGTTTATCTCTTCTTCGCTAGCTACTAAAGGCCTTCGGGTAAGAATATGTGCTTCAGGAGCCTTATCCAAAAACATACCGCCCACCCCTGATGTTTCATATTTATCGCTTGCTGCAAATCTAAAGAAATTTTTTACTAAGCGATCTTCTAGACTATGAAAAGTTATCACCGCTAGCCTTCCGCCAGGAGTTAAAAGTGAAAGTGCATCGGGTAAAATTTTTTCCAAGACCTCTAACTCTCGATTAACGGCAATACGTAAAGCTTGGAAAATAAGAGTAAGCGGGTGGATACCTTTTTTAGCCCGATAACGTAAAGCTGGTAGAAGAGCCTTCACTAAATCTTGGGTAGTTTTTAAAGGTTTTTCCTGGCGCACTTTTACCAGAATGCGTGCGGCTGTATGCCACTGCTTTTCTTCCCCCCACTCGCGAAATATTTTTCCTAATTCTTGTTCGGACCAAGTATTTACAATCTCTTCAGCAGTCAAATTATGTGAAGGATCCATTCGCATATCTAAAGGCCCTTCCTTAGAAAAGCTAAAACCTTTAGAGGCGGTATCAAGCTGCATGGAGGAGACACCCAAATCTAAAAGAATGCCATCTATGGGGACAGAATAAGCAGAGAGGCTAGATCTCATGTGAACAAAGTTAAGCTTAATAAAATCAATTTTCGATTCCCAAGTTATCAATCGGCTTTGGGCTATAGCTAAAGCTACCGGATCTTGATCGAGCCCAATCAGCCGCTTAATTTCTGGATGAGCTTGCAAAAGAGCAGCCGAATGGCCGCCAGCACCCAAGGTGGCATCAATAAAACCGTGAATTGTTTTATCTGCAAAAAAACTTAAGAATTCAGGTAACAGAACGGAAAAATGAGGAGAAGACGACATGAAAAAACATCCTTAAAGTTTTTTTATAGAATGCAGGCAAAAGATTAGGGGAAAATATTAATCTACACAGGGCAATATTTTTAAACAATTAGCATACGATTAAAAAGCATTTATATAAAGCATTTATACTCCATTAGCTATTCATCCAATTGTCAAGTTTTGCTAAATAATTTTAAACATGCTAGAATAGTATTTGGGGCTTAAAATAGGATGAATTATCTGCTTGTAGGCTCTTACGCTGCAAGGCTATCATATAAAAAAGAGTGAGTTTCTATGGCAACGATTGATAAGTTAGACATTAGTGTCTATAATCTCTATGCGATTCGCACGCGAATGATCGAGCAGATTAACCAACAATTTCAGCTAGATCAAGCAGCCAGTATACCTGCACAATTGCAAGTTTTAGATATTTATCCTAAACCTACTGAACTGGATGTGCTGCTAGGCATTGCTCCCCTTTACACGCCCTGGGCTTATTTCTTTCCTCCTCCCCGTTTTCGCTTTATGCGCCGCTCTCCCTTCTCGTATCGTGTGATTCCCAGTTTTGGTTCATTTGATGAACAAGCCCTGCAAGAGCAAAAGCTAGAAGAAATTTTGTGTCGTACTCCTGAAGAGAAGCAAGAAAAAGAGACCTTAAAAAACTGTTTTCGCGAAATTGAAAAATTAAACAATTGGCTAAACTTTATTGTAGGTAGAGTAGGCCAGTTTTTACAAGGATAATTATGCACAAACTTAATTGGCGAGAATCTTTAGGCTGGTCGGAAGAAATTTTAGAAGAAATGCGTTCTGCCGGATATGCCTATATTCGCCAAGGCAAGTATGAGATTGCCCTGCCTTTTTTTGAAGCTTTATGTGTATTAGACCCGGAAAGTGCTTACGATGCTCAGACGTTAGGAGCTTTGTATTTGCAAAGCAATAACGCAGCTAAAGCACTTAAATGCTTTGATAAAGCTTTAAAAATTGAAGGTGACCATTCACCTACTTTATTAAATCTGGCTAAGGCTCTGTTTATGCTAGGTAAAAAGGAAGAAGGCTTAAAAGTTGCTAATATCCTTAAGAATGAAGCTAATGCCGCGATTTCTAATGTGGCAAAAGCACTTATCTTAGCACATAGCTAATTAAAAATGCTATTTACTACTCGCCTTGTAAGACTTTTTTAAGCGTATTGACCACTCTTTCAACTTCTTCTACTTGAAGATCATAGTAAAAAGGCAAAGAAAGAGCTTGAGAATAATAAGCCTCCATTTTAGGAAAATAGTCCGAAATATCTCCGCAAAGATTTATAAAGTAAGGATGCTTATAGATAGGAATATAATGAACTTGCGTTCCAATCATTCTTTCACGCAATCTATTCATCACCTGTGTGCGGGTAGTTTTATAAGCATTAAAATTAATTTGAACCACGCATAAATGATAAGCGCTGTAGGCATCGAAATTTTCTGCAAATAAATGAAGATAAGGAATTTCTTTTAGTAAGGCACGGTAAGCTTTCATCAATTGTCGCCGCTTTTCCACAAAGCTATCCAAGCGTGCCATTTGGCTCAATCCTAGGGCAGCCTGCAATTCTGTAAAGTTATAGTTACCGCTAAGATGTTGCACTTCGTAATACCAGGGTGCTGCCTCTCCTTGTAAATAAGGCGCCTCGCGTTCAATTCCATTATTCCTAAATAACTTAAGACGACGATAAAAATCTTCGCTATTTGTCGTAACCATCCCTCCTTCCCCTGTCGTAATTGTTTTGGCCGCATGAAAACTAAAGATAGTCATATCGCTCCATCGGCAAGAGCCTACTTTTTCTCCCGTAAAATAAGTAGATCCTAAAGCATGGGCGGCATCTTCAATCACTACAGTCTCAGGATTTTGAATAGATTGATCTATTTTTTGCATATCCACAGGTATGCCAGCAAAATGGACAGGCGCAACACAAATGCGACCGCGTGAAGAAGGACGGGCAAGATTATATTCTAGCTGCTGTAAATCTAAATTTCCGCTAGAGCAATCAATATCTAAAAAGACAGGGGTAGTTCCTCGTTGTACTGCTGCTCCGGCGGTGGCTACGAACGAATTAGGTGTGGTGAGTAGAGAGTCTTGCTGACGCAAGTTTGCTGCAAAATAAGCACCCATTAAAGCGGAGGTTCCGCTATTGAAAGCAACGGCGTATTTGACCTGGCAATAATGAGCCACGGCACTTTCAAAAGCTTCCACCAGAGGGCCGCGTGTTAGATGATCGCTATTTAAAGCTTTAGTTACTTCATGAATATCAATCTGATTGATGGATGGTTTGGTATAGGGCAAAAAATTTTCTTTAGTCATAACTTTTAACAAAACCTACTAAACAGTGTTTGACAAATTGTCATCAGACAATGAAGGATATTTTTAGAGGTGTCAAGCTACAATTAAACCTTTTTAACATTTTTGCTCCTTCTTTTTTTCTTTACTGCCAGACAACCATATAATTTAATTTCTTGAAATCATAAACAAAATAAGCATGTTAACCTCTTGTTTAAGAAACGAGAAAGATCTATTCTCGAAATGTAGGGCTCTACGGATTATAAACGAGCAGGAGTCAGCTTATCTCTTTTCCTCAAAAGGCTCATGGATTTAGACTTTTTTTGAATGTTACACAAGTAATGCCGCTAGATAAACAATCCTTCTTAAATGTGATAGCAAAAATCCACACTTTAAAAATTTATATTTTAAAATAAAATTTATTAAAGTTTAATTATTAGAATATGAAAGTATTTCAAATTATTTAAAAAAATAATTACAAACCATTTACTATTTTAATGATATTATTTATCCTTTATTTCTATCGAATGTCTAGGTTACCCCTAATAAAACCAGCTCAATACCCTATCCGCAAAAGATTTATTGTTGCAAGCTGCTAGAAACCATCGCTTAAGAACATAGATCCTTTCAGCTTTTTTTCACAAATTGCTAATTAAGAGAAGGTTATAAAAACAAATTTTTTGCAACTTGGGAAGGAAATATTTTTTATTGCCGCGGTATCTGATTTTCAGCGATTTAATGCTAAATACCCCAAAAGCAGATGATAATTTTCTTGCAGGCAATGCAGCCACATGGTAGCTTTTTCCAACGAAATACCTCCAGAACATCCTGTGGAAACGTTGTTTATAACTTAAATGCAGTTTTTACAGGACTTATATTATTGTCCTTTTGTAGAATAAGAGCTTTAAAATAGCTGCTTGGCTCCCGTTAAGGGATTTTTATTTATTCCCAACGCTTGCCCCTTTGAACTGTAATTTTTGATTAAGGATCCAAACTATGTTAGTTCTTGAGACAGAAGATATTTGGACTCAATTTCTAGAATGTGTAAAAACAAAATGTTCCGCCACAGCTTTTGGCAATTGGCTCTCTCCTATTCGCGTAATAGAAAATGCCAGTGACAAAATAATTCTTGAGATCCCTAACATTTTTGTAAAAGAATACCTTTTTTCCAATTTCCATAGCGAACTTTGTGCTTTTTTGCCTGTGAATGCCAACGGCGAGCCTTCTATTCAATTTAAATTGGCAACGCCAGCTAAGAAAACCTCCTCTACCCTTCCTAGCGTGCCCGCAAGCTATGCCCCGCCAGTAGAAGAGCAAACTTATGAAGTGAAGCTAAACCCTAACTACCGCTTTGAAACATTTATTGAAGGGCCTGCTAACCAGTTTGTTAAATCTGCTGCCATAGGGATTGCTGCTCGCCCAGGCCAATCTTACAATCCTCTCTTCATTCATGGAGGTGTGGGCCTAGGTAAAACGCATATTCTTCATAGTATTGGGCACTACATTCGCCAAAATAATAAGAAATTACGGGTTCAATGCATTACTACGGAAGCCTTTATTAACGACCTCGTCGATAACTTACGCAACAAATCTGTCGATCGTATGAAAAGGTTTTATCGCTCGGATGTCGATGTTTTATTAGTGGATGATATCCAGTTTCTACAAAACCGTCTGAATTTCGAGGAAGAATTTTGTAATACTTTTGAAACCCTCATTAATCAAAATAAACAGATTGTCATTACTAGTGATAAGCCTCCTTCCCAACTAAAACTCTCTGAGCGTATGATCGCTCGTATGGAATGGGGGTTAGTCGCCCATATTGGCGTACCGGAGCTTGAAACGCGGGTAGCCATTCTCCAACATAAAGCCCAGCAAAAAGGTTTAGAAATTCCTAATGCAGTTGCCTTCTTTATTGCTGAGCATATTTATAATAATGTCCGGCAACTAGAGGGAGCCCTTAATCGTTTAAGCGCCCATAGTCGACTGTTGAATCTTCATATTACAGAAGAATTTGTGGAAAAAACTTTACGCGAAATGCTTCAGCATGCGCCCCGTCATAAAATTACCGTCGATCAGATTTTAAAAAGTGTAGCCGCTATCTTCCAAGTACGGGTGAGTGATCTTAAAGGTTCTATGCGTACCAAAGAAGTCGCGCTCCCTCGCCAAGTAGCCATGTATCTGGCCTGTAAAATGATTAATGAATCTCTGCAAATGTTAGGGGCTGCTTTTAATAAAACTCACTCTACCCTTCTCCATGCTTGCAAAAACATTGAAAAAAAGCTCACCGCTGATGAAACTCTAAGGCGGCAAATTAGCATGGTTGAGCGCAACATTCATGCTTAGAATAAAAGCTCGCTATGAATAAACCTTGGCTCCAAGGAATTACCTAACAAAAAAGCTTAGTTAAGCTCTTTTACAAATAAAATTTTGTAAATGATGGATCATCAAACAGCTTTAACCTATATAGAAAGGTTTTCATAGTGCCCATTTCATTGCCTTAAAATCTTAACAAGTTTTTAAAGACTTACAACTTTTAAGATTAGCTACTTTCCTCTAAAAATTTAAAGCAGCTGGGTTAGGACAGGTTTTACCGACACCCAGCTAAAGTTCATCTAATAATAAATCGATCAAAAAATGGCTCCAGCTCGCGTGGATTGCCATTTGATATATTTAATCTTTTAAAAACTTTATTCCTTAAATCCAATTTTTTCACTCCTTAAAGAACCTTAAAAAGGCTGCTTTTTAGATAGGCAATCATAAAGGGAAAAAATTTTGCTTAGCGATTAACCCTTTAACTTCAAAAGACTTATCGTAAAAATTTATGATTTTTTACCCTTTTTTTGTTTTTAAAGACCCATAGGTTTTCTCCACTTTAAAAGGCATTTTATTTTTAAAAAGATTAATTTGCAAAACATCTAAATGGTGTTGCACTTCTTTAGAAAGGTGTTCTTTATGTACGATCTCTATAAAGCTTGCTTCATTCCAACTCTCTGCAATTAATAGCTGATCACGCGTTACTTTAAATTCGAGATACTCTTTGATCATAACCTGGTTATCCGAAAGAATAGCTTTTTTAGCGTCTAACAATTTTACATTATAGATTCCTTTAGCACGCAAAATGATTTTTTCCTCCTCAAAACGAATTTCATATTTTTTTGTAGGCTTGGTAGGCGAGGAGCTTCTAAAAGAACTTAGCAGCTTTTGACCCATTAACCTTTCGTGCAGATAATTTAAAGTAGAGGGCCCATAAGCGTAAGCACTAGCCTGATGCACAAATTTTAAGACAGCTAACAAGCTAGCAAATTCTTCTCGAGGATAGACGACCTCTTGGCACATCTTAGAAAATTGTTCACATCCTTTTATAATAGCGCCTTGCATGATTCCTGAATCATTTCCATCGATAGCGAAATATTCGAGAAGGGCTTCTATCTCATGCGGCTCATATCCTAGCTGTTGCGTAAGTTTTTTAATAAAATCGGCAAAAAAGTTTTTTACTTCCGCTAAGGTTTTCAAGCTACCGTAAATCAAAAGATCTTGACGACCTGCAATAAGTTTTAATGTCTTAGATTCTAGTACATAGAGCCATTCGGTAGCTTTACCAGCCTGAGTCATTCTTGCGGAGGTAATATATTTTCCCACGCTGCCTAAATTTTCATTGAATCTAAAAGCCGCTAAAGCATTTTTATCCGCTTGCAAATATTCATCTTTTTCTTTAAGACATTTACTTTCTCTTTCTTCTAGAAAATAGACAGGAAACTTTTTGCTGATCCACAGTTCATACCTAATACGTTCATCAATATTAGTGGCAATATTTTTTAAAGAGTTGATGATCTGCTCATACCTTAATCTAACATAATTAATGATTCCTTCATCCGTCCCCTTTTCACCCCAAGCAGCCACAGTATCCCCAAAAGCCCGTCTGAGTCCTAGATTAATTTCATTCAAGAGAGAAGCGATTTGGATAGAAGTGTCCAAATCTTTTGCCATTTTTTTAAGAGAATCTGCTTTACGATCCTCCCATTTAAAAATAATATTGCGAAGCTTGCCTGAAAAAGCAAAGTCTCTCTTCTCATTTTCAATTAAAGCCACTAATTTTTGCATCGCTTGTTGATACAAATAGAGATTAAGGATAGGAGATCGACTCACTTGAGCAGCATCGATCCATTTTAATAGATTTTTCGCATTGGTAGAGGATTTTTTGCCCTCTACCGGAATCTTTCGATTTTTTCCTAAATCCATAAGAAAGCCTGCTAAAAGATCGACGATGATGTTATGCTCTTCAGAAGGCTTTACTTCAGCATTGAATAAAACTTCTCTGAAATCTAAGGGAGTAAGCCCAATGGAGCCTCGCTTACGAGCAGATGTAAAGGAAAAATCCTTTAAATTTCTTTCTATCATTGCCTCAGCAAGAAGTATCATTTCGCTAAGAGCTTCTTTAATAAGCTCATTTTTAGACATATCCCTATAATTTTCTTTAATAAATTGAAGATTTTCTTCTAGGCTTTTTATTCTTTCAATCCCTGCTATTTCGAGGGTAGGAAGGCTTTGGCGTTTTGTTTCCTTGCTAGCCTTATTCTCAATGCGAGGATGCCTCATTAAGCTATCGCTAGAGGAAGGAGAGGGAAGACTTTTACGGATTGAACGGCTATTGAAAAAAGGTTCACCTTCTTCTAAAGAAGAATTTAAAATTTTATACTTTCCAGGCAAAGAGGTTGAAGATATAGCAAGGCAAGCAGCTTTTTCTGAGTCTGCCAGCTCTGATCGATTTTTTGCAGGGAGGCTTGTTAGCTTAATCCGAGCTTCTTCATTAACATAATACTTGTCTAGAGGATATTCAAATTGGATGCGCTCAGTTATATTTGCCTGAATGGCTTTTAAAGAATAGATAATTTCATGATAACGCATGATAAAATAATTATTGCGCTCTTCTTCTTTTATTCTATATGCTGCTTTATCTAAGCTGTTTAGCTCCCCATCTGTGCCTCTGTCAGCTTCATCTTCAAAGGTGCGATTTACACCACGGCTAAGATCATATAATATCGTGGCAAGTTGCGGCGTTGTATGCAACGTCTTTATCATTTGAATGACTGCCTGGCTTTTCACACCATCTATCCTAAAATCTGTCCGAATGGTACGGTGAGTGGCAATAAAAGCTTTTTCCTCTTCTAATAATTCTATTAATGCTCCCATAGCATTTTGATAAGCAATAAGGTTTTTTACTACAGAAGGACTTATTTCTTTTAAAGCTATCCATTTAACTAAATTGGCCTCATTGGTAGAATTTTTATAATCATATCCTTCTTGTACAGGAACTTGATGATTTTTTTTCAGGATAAGAAGGCACTCTCTAAGCGTCCTAGCAATGGCATCATGGCCCTTTGAGGGTTGAACTTTTAGGTTGAACAAAAATTGGCTAAAATCACCTAGGGTCACTCCAATCGATACTACTTTCCTTGGAGAATAAAATAGATTACCATCCGAACATAATTCGTTATAAAGCATTTGAGAAAGAGATTTTATTTCTACTAAAAAGAATCTTAATTCTCCTCTACTTTCATCGCCAAACTTGTTAACGACCAACCGAATTTTTTTTTCTAAATCCATTAAATAGCAGTTAGTATCTGTCTTAATAGAGGATGTAGAAGGTAAAAAATCTTCATGCTCTCCTTCTTTTCTTAAAATAGTATTTTGTACAGACTTAAAAGCTTCCGATACACTAGCTTTACCAGATAGGACTCGAGAAAAACTAGCGCTACGCGCTTTTTCGGTGGGGGAATTCTTTAGCTGCTCAAAAGTTACTTTTAAGTCTTGAGAATTTTTTTTATTAACTACCTTTTCTTTCGAGTACAGTTGCTGATTGGGATTACCATTAAGAATGGATTTTTCTATCCCCGGGTAAGGCGTCATGCTAGCACTCCTAAATATTAAGATTAAATAGGCGCCTTTTAGTATATTATAATCAATTATTTAAGAACAATTCTTATGAACTCTTTTGAAGCAAGAGAATGATCTAATCTCTCTATCCTATTAGATTACCTGGCATTTCTTTAGATGTTAATCTACCCTGATACTAAAAGTTATATTGTGCTTTGATTTTAAATAAGCCTACTTCTTTCTTTGCAAGATTAAAGGTTAAAGGTATACTTGTAGCATTTTCTTATATCTTTTACTTACTCCCTATAGAACTTAGCACTAAAAAGGCTAAAAATATGCATAAATCTTAAAGAGGTCGTAAAATTGAATCCTAGCTCTTCTATCACCCTTGAGCAATTGCCTAATGAAATATTAGTCTCCATTTTAAAGTATTGTACCTCTCCAGCCCTGTCTAGCGTTTGTACAAGATGGCATCATCTGTTGGCTACCGAAGTTATGCCTTCTCTTTATAAGCAAATAGGTAAAGTACATGTCCCTCAAGGAGATGCTAGCAAGCAGGCTCTCATTTTAGACAAAATTTATAGGTTAGAAAATGGGCTTTCTATAATTGCTAAAGTAAATGCAATCTTTAAGCAAACCTTTGCTCTAGCTAGCTCTCTTTCACCTTTAGAATTAGAATTTAAATGGGTAACTGAAGAAAAAAAATATTTTACTCTGGCTAATTACTCCTCTCATCTGCTGAATATCAATCGCCTGTTAATATGGAAAGCACTACCTGGTGGAAAGGAGTACTTAGATCAAGAGAAAATCAAATATTTGCCTTTAGAAAAAAAAGGGGAACTTTTTAAAAAGTGGATAGAAAGTTTTGGCAAAGATATTACTAGCCTAGGGATAACAAGAAGTGGCCTGACATTTTTACCTCCAGAAATACAGCACTTATCCAAGCTAAAACATCTTAACCTAGAAAATAATAAGCTAACATTTCTTCCAAAAGAAATAGGACAGCTATCCCAACTGCAACAACTTACCTTAAACAGCAACCAGTTAACAACCCTTCCCGCTGAGATAGGCCAGCTATCCCAGCTGATTGAGCTTAACATAAACGATAACTATTTAACCTCCCTTCCTTCGGAGATAAAACAGATAGCTTATCTGCAAGACTTGGACTTAAGCAGCAACCAGTTTGCTGTTTTTCCCTTAGAGATAATTCATCTAGTTCAGCTTAAGTGGCTTTTTTTGCAAAGTAACCAACTTACCTCCCTTCCTGCAGAAATAAAGCAGCTTTCTCAGCTAGAAATAATTAGCTTAGACCACAACCAGCTTGCCTCTCTTCCTACTGAGATAGGGCAACTCTCTCAGCTGGAAATAATTAACGTAGACCACAACCAGCTTTCCTCTCTTCCTGCAGAGCTAGAACAGCTTTCTTATCTAGAAGATCTTAGCGTAATCAGCAACCAAATTAATACCCTTCCTGTAGAGCTAGGACAGTTACCTGAAGGAGTAAATTTCAATTTAAAGAAAAATCCACTGCAATCCATTTCAAATGAAATAAAGCAGCGCTTTAATCTTTAAGCAAAAATTTCGTATCTTTATTACCTAATGAGCTAAAAGAGTGATTACTATGAGCAGAGAGCTGTAAAGATATAGAAAATTTTCCAACCTATCAATAGACATTATCTTCTAGAGTTTTTATTTGCTAAAAGAGAGAAAAAATTTTCTACCACCATTCTATATTCCCCTATCTCCAAGCTTAAAGGCTAAGGAGTTTCTTTCTAATATTTTCTTGTACATTGTATGTTTTCCTTTTATATTGCTCAAAAAAACAACTAAAAAAATGGATAACACTTAAAGGCGCCCTTCAATGAATCCTAGCTCTTCTATCACCATTGAACATTTACCTAATGAAATATTAGTCCCTATTTTAAAAGAGTGTGCTAGCCCTTCCTTATTTAGCGTGTGTGGAAGATGGTATCATCTCCTAGCTAATGAAGTCATGCCTTCTCTTTATAAGCAAATAGGTAAAGTACATGTTCCACAAGGGGATGTTAACAAGCAGGCTTTTATTTTAGATAGGATCTATAAGCTAGAAGAAGAGCTTTCTGCGGTAATAAAAATAAATGCAATCTTTAAACAAATCTTTGCTTTGGCTAGTTCCTTTTCTCCTATGGAGTTAGAATTTAAATGGGTAACTGAGGAAGAAAAATATTTTACTCTGCCTAATTACTCCTCTTATCTGCTGAACATCAATCGCCTGTTAATGTGGAAAGCATTACCTAATGGAAGAGAATACTTGGATCGAGAGAAAATTAAATATTTGCCTTTACAAAAAAAGGAGAACTTCTCAGAGAGTGGATTGAAAGATATGGCCACCATAGTGAAGAGTTATATTTAAACGAGATTGGCCTGACCTTTTTACCTTCTGAGATAGGGCAACTTTCTCAGATACGACTACTTGATTTAAGTAACAACCAGCTTACATCCCTTCCTGCAGAAATAGCGCAATTATCTCAGCTGCGAAAACTTGACTTAAGCAACAGCCAGTTTACCTCCCTTCCTGCAGAGATTTGGCAACTATCTCAGCTACGACTACTTGATTTAAGTAACAACCAGCTTACATCCCTTCCTGCAGAGATAGGCAATCTTTCTCAACTGCAAGAGCTTTACTTAAACAACAATCAGCTTGCCTGCCTTCCTTTTGAGATAGGGCAATTATCCCAGCTGCAGGGGCTTGGCTTAGGTAGCAACCAGCTTACCTCCCTTCCTACAGAGATAGGGCAATTATCCCAGCTACAAGAGCTTCACTTAAATAATAATCAGCTTACTTCCCTTCCTACGGGGATAGGACAGCTACTCCAGCTGCTAGAACTTGACTTAAACAACAATGAGCTTACTTCCCTTCCTGCAGAGATAGGGCAGCTTGCCCAGCTGCAATGGTTTGGCCTAAACAGTAACCAGCTTACTTCCCTTCCTGCAGAGATAGGGCAATTATTCCAGCTGCAATGGCTTTACTTAAGCAACAATCAACTCGCCGCTTCTCCAGCTCAGATACATCAACTCTCTGAGCTACAAGAGCTTTACATAAGCAACAACCAGCTCTCTTTCCTTCCTGCAGAAATAGGCCAATTATCTCGGCTCCTAAAGATTCACTTACACCACAACCAGCTTACCTCCCTTCCTGCAGAGATAGGGCAGTTATCCCAGCTACAAGAGCTTCACTTAAACAATAATCAGCTTACCTCCCTTCCTGCAGAAATAGGCCAATTATCTCGGCTCCTAAAGATTCACTTACACCACAACCAGCTTACCTTCCTTCCGGTAGAGATAGGGCAGCTTGCCCAGCTAGAAATAATTAACGTAGATCACAACCAGCTTGCCTGCCTTCCTGCAGAAATAGCACTGCTCTCTGAATATTTAAAGCTTAAGGTAGACGGAAATCCGCTGGAAAACATACCAGAGGAATTAAAGCAACGTTTTAGGCTGTAGCTGAAAAGGTACCTGTCTTCCTCACCTATGACGTTAGGGGGGCAAACTGGTAAGCTTAGAAAGTGTTAAAAATATAGAGAGCTTTTGGTTTACTATAGAGACGTAGGATCTAAAGGTCTATTTCTCTGCAAAAGTTAAGGAAAAATTTTCTAACAGCGTTCTATACTCCACTATCTCCAAGCTTAACGGCTTAAGGAGTTTCTCTCTAATATTTTCTTGTACATTTTGAGTCTTTCCCCTATTTTGCTTAAAAAACATGTATAACACTTAAAGGCGCCATTCAATGAATCCTAGCTCTTCTATCACCATTGAACATTTACCTAATGAAATATTAGTCCCTATTTTAAAAGAGTGTGCTAGCCCTTCCTTATTTAGCGTGTGTGGAAGATGGTATCATCTCCTAGCTAATGAAGTCATGCCTTCTCTTTATAAGCAAATAGGTAAAGTACATGTTCCACAAGGAGATGTTAACAAGCAGGCTCTTATCTTAGATAGGATTTATAAGCTAGGAGATAGACTTTCTGAAACAGCAAAGATAAATGCAATTTTTAGGCAAATCTTCGCTTTAGCTAGCTCGATTTCTCCTGCAGAGTTAGAATTTAAATGGGTAACTGAGGAAGAAAAATATTTTACTCTGCCTAATTACTCCTCTTATTTGCTGAACATCAATCGCCTGTTAATGTGGAAAGCATTACCTAATGGAAGAGAATACTTGGATCGAGAGAAAATTAAATATTTGCCTTTACAAAAAAAAGGAGAACTTCTCAGAGAGTGGATTGAAAGATATGACCAAAATATTACGAATTTAAGCTTAAGAAGCATTGGGTTGACCTTTTTACCTCCAGAAATAGGGCGACTTGCCCAGCTGCAAGAGCTTAACTTAAACAGCAACCAACTCACATTCCTTCCTGCAGAAATAGGGCAGTTATCCCAGCTGCAAAGGCTTTACTTAAACAATAATCAGCTTACATCCCTTCCTTCTGAGATAGGGCAATTATCCCAGCTACGAGAGCTTCACTTAAACAATAATCAGCTTACCTCTCTTCCTGCAGAAATAGGTCAATTATCTCGGCTCCTAAAGATTCCCTTACACCACAACCAGCTTACCTCCCTTCCTGCAGAAATAGGGCAGTTATCCCAGCTGCAAAGGCTTACATTAGGAAGCAACCGGCTTACCCTCCTCCCTGCAGAGATAGGACAGCTATCGGATCTGGAAAAACTTGACTTAAGCAGCAACCAGCTTACCTCTCTTCATGCAAAGATAGGCTATCTTTCTCAACTGCAAGAGCTTGACTTAAACAATAACCAGCTTACCTCTCTTCCTACTGAAATTAGGCGGCTTTCTTGCCTGGAATGGCTTTGCTTAAGCAAAAACCAGCTAGCAAGCTTTCCTGCGTGGATAGGACAGCTATCCCAGCTGCAAGAGCTTGACTTAAACAGCAACCAGCTTACCTCCCTTCCTGCAGAAACAGCACTGCTCCCTGAGTATTTAGATCTTAAGTTAGACGGAAATCCGCTGGAAAACATACCAGAGGAATTAAAGCAACGTTTTAGGCTGTAGCTGAAAAGGCACCTGCCTTCCTCGCCTATAACGTTAAAAGGATAAATTGATAGGCTTAAAAAGTTTTAAAAATATAGAGAGCTTTTGGTTTACTATAGATGCGTAGGATCTAAAGGCCTATTTCTCTGCTAAAGCTAAGGAAAAATCTTCCAACAGCGTTCTATATTCCGCTATTTCCAAGCTTAACGGCTAAGGAGTTTATTTCTGATATTTTCTGGGGGATTTTGTCTCCTTCACCTATATTGCTCAAAAAGCAACTAAAAATATGTATGACACTTAAAGGCGTCCTTGGTGGAAAAGTGATTTCTTTGTTAGAGAAACTCTAAACATAGTTTTTTAAACAACGCAACAGCACTGAACACAGCATTAATGCCCTCTCTTTATAAGCAAATAGGTAAAATGTACTTTCCTTAAAGGAGATATGAACAAGCAGGTTCTTATTTTAGATAGGATCTATAAGCTAGAAGATGGGCTTTTTGGAAGATAAAAAAGAGCTCTAAGGTGGAGATAAAGGTACTATACTGATCAGGCATTAAATGGATTTACAAAAAGAAAGTCCATAAATAGCTTTAGGAAAACCTTCACCGAGAACCTCTGCACAGCAATTCATGGTGTGGCCCGTCCTCACCTTATCTTTAACTAATACAATCACCTTATCTTGCACATTAATCTCTTTTTTTAATAAAAAAGGATGGGTATTTGAATAATTTCCTCGCTGCTTTGTTTTTCCTTCCTCATCCTCATTCCATAAACTTTTATGCAAAAGGGATTGCACGGGGCGCTTCACTATCTCTCCTAGAGATTCTGCTAATAAAAGACTAGCGTCATAACCTCGTGAGATACCCTGCGTAAAGGTTAAAGGTACAGGTACAATTAAATCGGGTAACGGCCATTTTAGGTTTAAGAGTTGTAAAACCATGTAAGCAGCTGCTCCTTGAGCAAGGTAGGGTTGATTAGCGTACTGAAGCTTATTCATCAAAGAAGCTGCCACACCTTGATCATCAAATGCTGCTGCATATTTTTTTAAAACAGGTGTTTGCATAAAGCAAACATAGCAAATAGGATGTTCAGGTTCATACTCTACACTAAAGCAGCAGGGACAACGTTCTTCTATATCGATAAGTGTCAGTTGAAGAGCACACTTAAAGCAAAGGCCCCCCTTACCATGGGAAATAGGATCCGCACAATGCATGCATTTCAAAGGATAAATAAAATCGACAAAAGCAGCTAAAATATTGCCAAGCTTGGCCATTATCTTACAGGAAGCTCTTCAAACATTTTTTGCATTCGCTGCTCCATATAAATATTTATAGTAGAATGGTATTCAGGATAGTTTAATTTAAACCATGTATTCAACTTATGGACCACTTGCAAAAAATCGCGCTTACTATAAGCAGAATTTTTCATACGCTCATCTTTTGTAAGCTTACCCACATCTAAATGTATAGCTCTATCTTGTACAAAACCGGTATTATGCATAACACCATGATCTCTATCGTAAATGCCTTTGTGATATTCTAAGAGATAAAGATCAAAGATCTGTTGAATGCGTTTTTTTACCCCAGGCATATCGTGAGCACCCAGGAGGGTTATCATTTCTGCGCGAGTAGTATTAGCCTTCTCTTGAAGAATAAAAGGTACCTGATCTAAGTCAATCTGTCTTTCTATTCCTATTTTATCTTTAATAGTCACAGTTTTATGTAAGTTAATACTCTTATTTAAATGGATATAAATCAGACCAGCCTCATGAGCATGAATGTTATAAGCTAAGTGATAACCATCAAAAACGCTATTTAACAGTCTATGCTTGCGCTCTCTTTGCTTATCTTTGTAAGCTTTCAGCGGACCTATGGGAGGGATAAGAGAAATAAAAACAGAAGGTTTAAGATGCTTAAATTTAAAAAACTTGAGGATATATTTATCGTCAGCACTCTTAAAGGCATAGGACTGAGCCCCTTTTCCAACATAGTAAAATTTTTGATCCAAAATATTATTAAGTTGCTGTTGCTCTTCTTTAGGCAGAGAGGGAACCTCCCATTCATGGCGATAAGGCATATTATAATTAATATTAGATAATCGAAAATCATCGGTCATTCTAAAATATAAGCGTGTTAAACCAAAGAGCGCTAAGCTTATTAATACCACCCCTACCCATTTATTAGAGAATTTATTTCTTGTATTTGTAAAGAGCGTCTTGCACATGCTATTCTTCCTAGCCTCTAGATTTAAGTAAAAAAGTTAAATTATAAATTATCAGCAAGTATGTGTAAAGCATAAGTCCCTAGACGCCATGTTAATCAATTCTTCTTAACACGCTTTTTACATGAAAAAATCCCAATCCCTTTCAAACTTTTTTAAGTTAACGTTTTAGCTACTATTAGAGCCAGTAGTTAGGCTTTAACTATCCCTATCCCTCAAAAATACAAATGTTCTTTAAACCAAACTAATCAACCAGGCTTTCATTAGATGAATTGCTTTTACCTCTTGGATGAAGAGTATTTTAGTAAGCGATCGCAGGGGCAGTGTTACTCAATCTTTTGATGCTGAATAAAAAATGCAAATTAAAAACTGCAGCACATAAAAGATAGCTATCTGCGCGTATCATTGATCTTGCAGACGACTACGCAATCGCATCCAAAAAGTTAGATCATCCATAACTGCCCACCAATTTTATCAAAAGCTTGGCAATCAAAAACCTATTAGCTGTTTACCCTACATGGTTTAGATGAACTAAAAATTATAATCTTTAAAAATATAACCTGCCAGCAAAGGCTTTAAGAGCAATTAGCTTTTTATTGTTTAATAGAAAAATAATGAATAAAAACTCTACCACTGAAATTCAAAAAAATTTAACGAGGCCATTCTCTTCTCATCTTTTCGTTAATTTAAATTTTTTCATTTAATTTTTTCTTGCAGTTTTGGTACCCTCCAATTTTTACAAGGAATAGATATGCTCAGACGATTACTCAGTTCCCTCCAAAAGCTTGCTGAACCAGGCAGGCCTCTTCATAAACTGCATCCTTTAATTAATGCGAATGATACTTTTCTTTACGAAGCGGCTGTGAATACAAGGCGAGCTCCCCATATCCGGGATGCTATTGACGTGAAGCGCTGGATGATCCTTGTAGTTATTGCTCTGCTACCCTGTATTATGATGGCCATATGGAACACCGGTTTACTTAAATATGTCTATAGTAGCGGCGATTATAAATTAATGAATGAATATTTAGAGGCAAGTAAAAATTTCCATGCATATTGGGCTTTTGCTACATACAATAGCCGCTATATCCCTATTATTATGGAGGGGCTTAAAATCTTTCTTCCTTTAACACTTCTTTCCTATGCAGTGGGAGGCTTTTGGGAAGCTTTCTTTGCCTGCGTAAGGAAACATGAAATTTCAGAAGGGTTTCTCGTTACAGGTGTTTTATATGTGCTTATCCTTCCTCCCACTATCCCTTATTGGATGGCAGCGGTAGGCGTTTCTGCCGGTGTAGTCTTAGGTAAAGAGATTTTTGGAGGCTCGGGCATGAATATTGTTAATCCAGCACTCGCATGCCGAGCGTTTCTCTTTTTTACCTTTCCTGGAAAAATGAGTGGCGACGTATGGGTAGGCTCTAATCCTACTATCATACGCGAAAGCCTGCTCAAAATGAATCAGGAAGGGCAGGCTACAGCCTTTGATGGATATTCACAAGCGACGAAATTAGCTATTTTTAATGTCCCTCAGGATATTAAACGTATTCATGTCGATACGATTGCTACTCATGCTATAGGCACAGATGTAAGCACTATCCAAACCATCCGTACACACTTTGATCAATGGAATTCCCTTACTCATCAAAATGCCACGCTAGGCGAGCTTACTATGGATCAGATAAAAAGCTTTGTAACCAGCCCTCTTGCTGAAGGAGGGTTGGGTCTTTCCAGTGGATATTATGAAGATGCCTATCACTTCTCTTCCTTAAATTATGGCCTGGGGAATAATCATGACTGGAGCTTTTTTCTAGGCAATAAACTAGGTTGCCTAGGTGAGACCTCCACTTTAGCTTGCCTTTTAGGCGCTCTATTTCTTATATGGACTGGCATTGGTTCATGGCGAACCATGTTAGGAATGTTGCTGGGCGCATTGGGGACTGCTCTTTTATTTCAACTAAGTTCAAGCTATTTATTCCCTAGCCAAGGAGCTTGGACAGCCGCCCAGTTTGGTTTTCCCGCTTATAAACATCTTTTATTGGGAGGGCTTGCTTTTGGATTGGTTTTTATGGCCACTGATCCTGTTTCTTCTCCGTCTATTCCTCTTGCTAAATGGATATATGGAGTTTTTTGTGGCATGGTAACTTTAGTCATCCGGGTCATCAATCCGGCTTATCCTGAAGGTGTAATGCTAGCTATTTTAATGGGCAATGTCTTTGCCCCTTTATTTGACTACTATGCCGCCAAGCACTTTAGAAAAAGGAGCATTAGCCGTGTCCGCATCCATTCCTAAAAAAGCTATGAGCAATACTTACACTATCTTTTTTATGATTGTTTTAAGTTTTGCCTGCGCTCTTATTTTATCGATTTTGGCAAGTGTCTTAGAAAAGCCTAAAGAAGTGGCCAAAGAGCTAGATAGAAGCAAGCAAATGATGATTGCTGCTAAGCTTTTGGATCACCAGGATTATTTCCTTGTCCAGGATGCTCAAGGGAAGTACCTTTCTGCTAACTATGAAGAAGGAAGGTTAGTTCCTAGCAATTCTCCCCAGATGGCTACCAACCGACAGCTGCTTGATATTTATAGCAAACGCATAATCCCTTTACTGGTAGACAAAGAGGGTAATATCAAAACTTTTGAGGAAGAAAAAATTAATTACAATGATTACCTTGTAGCTTACCGCAAAACGGGTTACTATCAACTACCTCTCATGCTGATTTACAAGATTCTTCCCAATTTGATTGATAAAGAGAGCAGCATAAACTCTGCAGCGGAAGGATATGTTATACCTATCAATGGCCTTGGCTTATGGGATGCTATTTATGGCTATCTAGCTATTAAGCCTGATGGCAACACGGTAATAGGCATTTCTTGGTATGATCAGAAAGAAACGCCTGGCCTGGGGGCCAACATTTCGGAGGCCTACTGGCAGAGCCTTTTCCCTAATAAGCAAATCTTTCAGCAGAACGCTGATGGCAAAACTGATTTTAAGTCAGCGCCGCTCGGTCTTACTGTTATCAAAGGCAAAGTAGCCGAAAGCTTAGGCACTACCCCTAAAGCCAACAGTGCTATTGATGGGATGGCAGGAGCTACTCTTACAGGTAATGGAGTTACAGATGCCTATCGTAATGTCCTTGCACCGTATCGCCCCTTTCTTATTAAGCTTCATCACACTTATTCTCTTTCACAAGAAAAAATACATGGCTGATAAAGAGACTCTCGCTGCCTTAAAAATTAAACGATAAACAAAGCAAGCCTTGAAACAAATAGTATTAAAGATTATAAGAAAATCCAACTGTGGATAAATAATATAACACTGTCTTTTGCTTAAGGAGAGAGACCAGATGGTATCGACAAATGTAGCCGCTCGTTCATACTTGACTGCTCAGCTTTGGGGAGACAATCAAATCCTAGTAGCGGTACTAGGTATTTGCTCAGCTTTAGGGGTTACGAATAGACTTTCTGTTTCGCTCACTATGGGCCTTTCGGTAGCATTTGTAACGGCCTTTTCTTCTTTGTTTGTTTCACTTCTTAGAAAAGTTACTCCTGATAGCGTACGCATGATTACCCAGCTAGCCATCATTTCTGTTTTTGTAATTATCATTGATCAATTCTTACAAGCCTATTTTTTTAACATATCTAAAGTTTTAAGCGTTTTTGTTGGATTGATTATTACTAACTGCATAGTCATGGGACGTACCGAGGGGATGGCAAAAAATGTAGGGCCCCTCTGTGCATTCATGGATGGGCTAGGTGCTGGCTTAGGCTATGCATGGGTGCTAATGGTAGTAGGTGGTATTCGAGAATTGTTCGGCTTTGGACAGCTGTTCGGCTACCAAGTTATTCCCTATAGTTGGTATGCGACAGCTACTCATCCCAATGGGTATGATAATTTTGCCCTGATGGTTAGCCCTCCAGCGGCGTTTTTTATTATAGGCGGCATGATCTGGGTATTTAACACCCCTAATAAGAACGAGGGATAAAAAGTTTATGTGGATGGGAAATTACGAGCCTTTGAATTTATTAGGCCTTCTTCTTCAAGCGATATTTATCGAAAATTTCCTTTTGGCTAACTTTTTAGGCATGTGCACCTATTTAGCCTGCTCGACCAAATTAAAAACAGCCAATGGGCTAGGCCTAGCGGTTGTGTTTGTTCTCACTATTTCCGGTATCCTCAATTGGTTTGTCCATCGCTTTATTACTGGTGCAGGAGCGCTCAGCTGGCTTTCTGCTTTTGGCCTTGAAGCTTCCCAAATTAACCTAGGCTTTTTAGAATTTTTACTTTTTATTTCTGTGATTGCGGGCTTTGTGCAAATCCTTGAAATCATCATAGAAAAGGTTGCCCCTGCTTTATATATGTCTTTAGGACTTTATTTACCTCTAATTGCTGTTAATTGTGCCATTCTAGGAGCCTGCCTTTTTGCCGTTACACGCGATTATCCTTTTTGGGCCAATCTCGTCTATGTTTTTGGCTCAGGCCTTGGGTGGTGGTTAGCTATTGCACTTATTGCCGCTATCCGTGAAAAGCTAGCCACTTCGAAGGTAATTCCTGCTCTTAGAGGGATGGGCATTACTTTCATGATGAGTGGATTAATGGCAATGGCTTTTCAGGGATTTACCGGGATTAAGCTAGCCATACCTACAGGTAAACCATCAAAGGCAGAAACGCAGATGATGCCATTTTCCCAGGTAGAAAAGATATATAGCGAGAATCCTTTAAAAAGCTGATAAGCCACGCCTATAACAATTAAAAAACATACCTTTTAGCTTACTTGCCCTCTCCCCTCTATTTAAGAGGCATTTTCTGAATTAACTCATTGAACTATTCTTATTACCATCAGAAGTATCATAGCTAAGTAGAGGAATGCTTGGCTGGTGTTAGGTAAGTTCTCATAATCTCAGCTGCGGCATTTACCAAACCTGGCAAATGTTCTTTCTACTATTCATCTTTTTGCTTGTAGATGAAATCCTTTTAGCTTAGATCTTTTAATGATTGTTAAATCAATACCATGTAAAGCTGCTTCTAATTTCATCTCTTCCCTGCTATACTCTTTATCGGCAAGCATTTTTTTGGCCATAAAACTTTTCCCTGACAATAGCAAAATAGCGCTTTTAGCCCATCTCTGTCTCTACAAGCTGCGCTACTTAGTTTGACATGATTTAAAGGATGTTTCATGCTTAAGTAATATTTTGAGAGCGTTTTTTCTCCCAAATCGCTATACTTTATTTACGCCTAAATCATTATAAAGCTCTTAATTTCTTGCAAAGTTGACTATGAAACCAATCAAGCTAGATAACCAACT
>NZ_JAEMUC010000020.1:0-9056 GCF_018342455.1 Neochlamydia sp. AcF95
GAATGCCCAAAGGACAATGGGTACTAACTTGATAAGCTTTTAAACAGACCAACTATTAGGTCATTTACGCAACAAGGTCATCGAAATATATAGAGATAAAAAAATAGCCAGCAAGAAAAAAATTTTAGAAGAGTATTCCAATATTATCTTACGATCGCTATAAAGCATAATAAACTCACCCAGGTAAATTTTATGCGTAGCTATTATGCACATCTTGCCAATGCAAGTCCACACTCTGCCTTAAAAAATTTTCCCACCTGCATTTATCGTTCCTCTGCCATCTTTCCTGTAATCTCTTTACCCGGCATCTCAACAAGATTGCTGTTTATGGGATATTGGATGTTAAAAAGCCATGTGCAGGAAATTGCTGCTCAGCTTTCCCTTCGTTCTGGTGAAGGAAAGCTGCTTTATCGAACCTCTTTGCCTATTCGAGAAGCTAAAACCTACCGTATCGAACTTATCGATCAGCTTATAGCCGCAGGTCTGCCCCTCGATCATCCTTTCATTGGTAGTCTAGAGATAGAATTTTTTTCTACGCGTCATTTAGTTTTTCCCTATCCCGCCGTTGCTATTAATTACTATGGTCCTGCGTTTAGTACTGTCGTTCATTCGGCTCAGCGCATCTACAATAATTTTGAGGATATGTATAACAATTCTCACTCCCATGTTCCTGAAGCAGGCTTTAATATTTATGTAGATGAAGATCATGAGCCCTTTATTAGTATCATTAACGGTCCTCAAGCTCTTCACCAGGCTCCCCTTCTTATGGAGTTTTATAATAGCAAAAATGAAAAGCTTACCCACGAAATTACTTATCCAACCTTACAAGCTTACCAGACCTGTCTTATCTATCCAGGTAGAGAGATCGAACTTCAAAAATTTTTAAATGGCCAACCTGGGACTGCTAAAATTACATGTGAAGTTAATTGGATATTCCCTCGCCTGCTAGTAGGAAACCTGCAACACTCTTTGCCCGCTATGACAATTACTCATACCTATTATGATTGCTCTAAGTCTATGGCGGAACACGATTACTGGCGCCCTGCAGAGCCGCAGTGGTTTCCCGCCACTCTCATGATCCCTTTGACTTTACAAAGAAATTTATTTACAACAGTATATTTTTATCCTATCTACCCCCCTAATACCTTAATTATTGATCTTGAAATCTACAATCAGGAAGGAAAACTTTTAGGAAAAAAAGGACAATGCTTAGCTTTGCATTCCCAACAAAGCGGTTATCAATCCTTATCCTTCAAAGATATTTGCAAAAAATTAGCTCTGGATACTGAACAAAATCTTGCAGCGCGCTTAATCGCACGCACAGAAGATGGGACTCGTATTCCTGCTCGTATTAAGCTAGGGTTAGATTTAGGAGTAGAAGGTCAGCAGATGCCTTGTAATATCTGTACAAACCTCCAACCTTTTAATCCTGCCCTGGAGAACAAACCAACTTCATTCCGCTGGGCCCCTATTCTTGCAGATAGGGAAAAATCTACTGTGTGGCTCCTCAACTCATCTTCTCATATAGAATACACCCGTTCTGCCGAAATAGACTTAACCTTCTTTCGCGAAAAAGATACTGAGAGGCTCAAGCGTACAGTAATTTTGCCCCCCCACGGCTTTCGAATCCTTTATGCTAAGGAAGATAAAGAGCTCTGCCAGTTCTTAGAAAATACTATCGGCTGGTTTACAGCTGTGAGCCCAAATCCCTACATAAGCACCTACTACTTTACAGAAGCTTCTTCGGGAGTAGTAGGTGGAGACCATGGATTTTAATAAAAAGTTTTTCTAGCTCTGCTAATCACCTTCTTACTTAGGTAAGCATGCCTTTTATTCACCTTAGTAGAGGTATGAGCATGGAGTAGGGAATTCATTTGCTCTCCCTGCCTGGCAGGATTTCTTGTATTCTTTTTCTCTAATCGGGACAATTTTTTTCTTATGTGCGGAGAAGGTTTTTTATTTCTAGCCTTACTAATTACATTTTTAGCTAAATAAGCATGTTTTTTATCAATTTTGGCATGTAAATGGGGATTGAGTAGAGGGCTGATCTGCTCGCCGCGAGCGCCCGAATTTTTTTCTGTGTTGTTTTGGCTTACTGAATACTGATGAATAAGAGGTGAAATGAACTTATCAATATACTCTTGATCATCTGATCCGAAAGGAACTCGCCCAAAAATAGCCTGAAAAGCTTTATTTTCTTGGATTTTATCATCTACCCTTCCGGTACGGTCTTCTGCACTCTTGCAAAAAAACTCTACACAATTAGACATCATCGCATGAATTTCTAAGTAATTAACTTGGAAATCAAGCACTGCATTTGCTTCTTTATTTTTTTGGTGGTAAAATATGTCGATAGCTAGCTCAAATTTAAGGGTTAAATCGTTGATATGATGAAGTTGTTGTACTTTTGTCAAATCGGAAGGTAGCTGATCAATTTCTCTTTTTAACTCGGATCTAAGCTGTTTAAAAAGATCTTTTATTTCCGAGCTCTTTTGTATATAAACTTCAGCTTTAAGTCTTAAATAATCTTTATAGTGATTGTAAACCTCTTTCTCATGCTGTTCAATTTTGTCTTTTAAGCGAATAATTTCCTGTTTAAGGTCAGCTTTTTGGGGATGGGAAAGATATTCTTCCATCAATTTATCCAATGAAGCATAAAGAGAAATAATACTTCTGGCTTTTTCATTTTGAAGCGCCTGCATGTCCCGTTTTGCTTGACGTAAGGAAGGCGCCCTTTTCATCGATTCAATTTCTTTTAAAGTTGCCACCGCAGAAGGGGGAAGAACCGATTGTTTCTGGATGAAATCAAACACTTCTTGTTCAAACTCTATAAAGCCTTTAGCATTGTAAGAAGCTAAAGATTCAGCATCTTTTAAATGCTTTCCCATAGAGGTTGAGTTTACAGCCAATTCATTAGCCCCTAAGTTCATAAAAGAAATATCAGGCTTAATCCAAATATCTTTTCCTTCTATTCTAACTTTAAGAAGCCGTTGATTGTATATTTTTAAAGCTAAAGCGGATTCTTCTAGTTGAGTGGTTTCACTTTCTCCCGACCATTTTCCTGCAATCCCCTTTTTACGATTACGGATCTTATCTATCTTTTTAGGGGATAATAGCATCATCGTGCGTAGAGGAAGGACAAGAGGCTGATCACGAGTAGTAACTAAAGAAGGATCAGCCTTAATTCTTAAAGCGGCTAAATCAATTAAATTTTGTTTGCAATTTCGGCAACCGATAGCTTGCCTTTGCAAAGTATCTTTAATGGCGATTGGCGGATAGCTAGAATGGCGAATAGCTTCAAAAAGTGTTTCTAAAAAATACTCTCCCTCCCTGTCATGAATTTCTCCAAAAGAAGTAGTCACATAGTTAGCTAAACCTTCACGATCTCTAATCGTGCTTGGCAGCATCGCTCTTGCCATACGTTCACCTTTCGCATCAACGATGGAAGAAGGCTTTTGCATATTAAAAAATTGTTGATTTGAATCACGTAGGAAGTAGGTGTTGATAATGGTAGGCCTTCCTACTGCCACAATAAATTCTTTTTCTGCTTGAGCTAACTTGTCAATGGTAAACTCCTCTATCTTTAATTCCGCTACTTGATTGAGCTGATTAAGGGTAAATTGTATATCTTTGGCTAGCTGAGCGAGCAGCTCTTGGGCAATCCCATGCACCTGCATATAATGATCTTCGCCAACTTTCTTATCAGGATGCTGAATATATTGGGGATCTATCTGAAATTTCTCCGAACGCATTTCCTGCATAAATTTTTTTTGAAGGTAGTCAAGAGTTTCTAACATCTTCCCTTGGGCTTTCTGGCCCTCTAGACTATCTCCTACTGCTAAATTTTTCATATGCCATTTAGCCGCATCTATTAACAGCCGTTGCCTTTCTATAAACCCTTCAGTCTTAGGCCCATGGTAAGCCTGAGGAGCATATTCATTAACCTCATAGGCTTGCCCCTCTCTGATTATTTTCCATACAGTAATTCCATAATTTTCATAGGAATTAATCTCGAATTTAATTCCCTCTAGCTCTCCTTTCTGGATTTTTATGCCATGCTCCTCTATCTGCGCATCGATAAGGGCAGGCTCTTCAGCTTGCAGCTTTTCTTTAAGACCTTTAATGATATTTAAAATTAAAGCCGCCTCTGTTGCTGAAGAATCTTTTTCATATTTCTCTTTAATTTTTATATCTCGACTGCTCTTGGATAGCTTGCTTACTGCTGGGGAAGCCATGATTTCCTTTTCATCTTTATCCCCTGCGGCTTTGTTCAAGATTTTGCTAGATACGTTCTTTATTTTATCGGAGGGAAGTTCTTTAATGATTTTATAATGATGGCGGTAATCATGAATCGCTTTGCCTATGAGCATTATTAGAGGAATAATAACAGTAAAATAAGAAATTATTTTAGCAGTGTTTTTAAGCAGTTCTTTCATATTTACATGGCTTACTCCCCATGAATAGCCACTTTCTTGGCTTTCCAATTTTTTAAATCGATGTCCTCCTTCTTTTTTTGAAACATTTTTTAAATGAAAATAAGAATCGAAAACATTTTTATTAGCATGATCAGTCGCATCAGAAAATTGAGTTTTGTCTATTGCCATAGTTAACTCCTTAACTAACTAACATCTATTAATATTATAATTTTAAATTATAATATTAATCAATTAATCAAAGAATTAACTAAATCAGAATAAAAAGGTAAATAATCAACAAATTGATAATCAGATAACTCGGGATCAAACCAACCTAGCTTGTGCTCAGTTTGATTAATTAACGCTATAAAAGAAGCTTTGATGAAGCGATTATAACCTATGACTTGAAGGATCTCTTTAGAAGTGAGGGGAACTGCCTTGCATTCAACAAGTAACAAAGGATGTAGGCTGTTTTCTTTGGGGAGATAACAAATAATATCCGCTCGTCTTTCAGGCAAAAGAGAGGTAGATATTTTCATATGGGGTAAAGACTGCAGCTCTTTCTCTACTGCAATACAGGAACTAGGAAATCCTAAATGCTGGATTAAAAGCTGGATTGCCTGCTGGCGAACAAGCTCTTCAGGGGTAGCTATTAGCCAGTTCTTACGGATGGCACAATAAATTTTTTGCTTTTCTTCTTTCTCCATAATAAGAAGCTCCAAAAATTCATAAGCTTGAGGTTATGAACTTTTGGAGCATTATTTAATTACCCTTCAGGCATGAGAAGATCATAATCCCCATCTTCACGGCGATAAATAACGTTTAACTTACGATCCACTTCATTACGAAAAAGCAGAAAAACCTCTCCTGATAGCTCCATTTTCATGATAGCTTCATCTAAAGTTAAATATTTAAGAGGCTTTTTTTCTTGTTTAACGATATGATGAGGACGATATTCTTTATCCCTCTGGGATGCATTTTCAGCTTCAATCTCTTCGTTAATTTCTGCTGCTTCAACTTCCTTTAAAGGGCGTAAAACATTCACAGCCATATCTACCATTTCAAGAGGCTTAGCATGATGATCTTTGATTTTTTGCTTATATTTTTTAAGTTGCGTTTGAATTTTATCCACGGCTTTATCAATAGAGGCATACATATCATCAGTGACCGCTGAACTTTTAATGAGTATATGGTTCAGCTTAACGAGAAGGTTGACATGATGCTCAAACCTTTGAATATCCATTGTGATCATTATATCTATAATAGGTATATCGTATTTTTCAATTTTAGAAAGCTTGTCTTTGATATAGCCTTCCATGGCCTCGGTTACTTGTATATTTCGTCCATTAATAGTTAAGCTATACTCTTCATCAACAAATTCAGCAGCTTTAGATTTGCGGCTCATAGAAACCTCGATTTTATGGATTTGAGATAGGAAATTTAAGTTCCTATTAGCTCCTATTATACAAAAAAATCTAGTAATGGGTAAAGAGAACAAAGCTATCTTTTGAAAATAGCTGCACCAGCAGAGACAACTTCTATTTCTCTAGGCCCTTAGCCTCTCCGGTGTGAATTTATAGCTAGACCCTAAGGTCCTAGATAGGCCTTTACAAAGGTTATTACCTTCAAGGCTGAAGGCTTTTAAACTTTATGAAAAATGTTCTATTAAAACAGCAGAAATAGCCAATTTTTAGGCCCCTAACACCCAAAAAATTTTCCTTTTCCTAACAAACCTTGTTAAAAAAAATTTTTCAACTTTTACCTACTGACTTTGCCGTTTTTAAAACCCTAGCTGTGCATCTAACCTTGCTTTATGCCAAAAAAAGACTATCAATTGTTAACGCTTTTTTAAGCCTTATTCCACAAATAAAATACTTTTTTGAACAGCTCTTTAAGCAAGCTCATACTTAAAGGAAACCTGCCTTTAAGGAAAGGTTTAGCTTTTAAGGGTAATTCCCTTGCTAGAAAAATGCCCTCCCAAAGCTTATTTACAGGCTATTGTTTCCTATTTCATACGCTTTTCTTCT
Organism: Neochlamydia sp. AcF95; assembly: GCF_018342455.1. NCBI lineage: Bacteria > Pseudomonadati > Chlamydiota > Chlamydiia > Parachlamydiales > Parachlamydiaceae > Neochlamydia > Neochlamydia sp. AcF95. The sequence goes on from NZ_JAEMUC010000020.1 coordinate 6,443, forward strand.
TGTAGAAGATTTAAAATCTTTTTTATATCTCCTTGAGAAATCTACAAAAATTCATTGAGCTCCCCAATCCCCTCAAATATCTTTAGGCTATTAAAAAAACAAGCGAGAGGCCAAATAAAAAAAATTTTCAGAGGAGCTCTGGCCTTAAAAAACAGAGGAAGTCATGCGGAGCTAACATTGTAAAAGCTGGCGCCTATCTAATAGCTTTACCGATTAGAAGTTTTATACTGCTTCCAAATTTTTTTTCAATTGGGCACGCAGCTTTATATTCCCTAGCTGTCCGCAGGCTGCCATAATGTCCTTACCCTTTGTTACTCTAAGGAGAGTTTGATAGCCTTGTAAGCGCAAATGCTGACGAAAAGCTATAACAGCCTCCTCAGCAGGCCGGGCAAAACGATCACCTGTTTGGGGATTATAAGGGATAAGGTTAATTTTAACATGAAGGCCTTTAAGGTAATCTGCTAAACGTTCTGCATGTTCTAAAGAATCGTTTACATCCTTAATGAGTACATAAGCGGTAAGAATTTTTAATCCTGTGACTTCATTGTATTCACGCATCGCTTGATAAAGTTGTTGCATATCATGCTTACGGTTGATAGGCATTAAACGTTGGCGAATTGCATCCGTAGGAGCATTGATCGATACGGCCAGATGAGGCTTAGGCCCGGGACTATGAGTGAACTTATGGATCCCTTCGATCACCCCGCTAGTGGAGATAGTCAAATGATTACGTCCAAATCCTAAGCCTTTAGGATCCATTAATATATGGGTAGCTTGCCTAACGTTTTCATAATTATCAAAAGGCTCTCCCATTCCCATAAAGACGATATTACGTATAGGATATCCTAGCAGATGGCGAACCACAAAAACTTGGCCGATAATCTCTTCTACTTTTAAATTACGCAGTAATCCCATCCGGCCAGTCTCACAAAATGTACAGCCCCTGCGACAGCCCACCTGCGAAGAGATACACAGTGTTCCTCCCGCCTGCATAGGAATTAACACCGCCTCAACCTCAAGGTCATCCAGGGTTTTAAGAAGAAATTTTTTCGTTTTTCCGTCATCTTTTTCTACAGGCACTAAAGGCAAAGAAAGGTCGACTCTTAATAGGATTTCTCCTAAAAGCCTGGAGGCATTATGAAAAGCTGGATGATGGCCAGAGACTGTGCCTGTGCGATAAAATTCTTCATAGATTAGACCGGCATGTAGATAACCTTTGCCTAATTCTGCTGCGATAAAATTGCAAAAAGAGTGATGAGTATAGCTTAAAAGATTAACTTTTGAATTCATACCTTGGAAAAATGTGCACCGAAGAGGGCTCGAACCTCTAACCACCCGGTTCGAAGCCGGGTACTCTATCCATTGAGCTATCGGTGCATTTAGCTTGCAAGATTATAGAAAGAATCACGAAAATAGCATTCTAGCGTAGAAGCTTCTTTTTTTAAACCTAAAATTGGCCGTTGCATGCAAATTTCTCATACGCAAGGTTTGATCCTTAAAGTCATTGATTTTCGCGAATATGACCAAATCATGACTGTTTTTACCCCTGATAAAGGAATAGTAAAATGGATCTTCAAAATAAAAAAACCTTCGAAAACTTCTCCACGGGTTAAAATTTCTCCTCTTATGCAAGGTGAATTTACCTATAGCGAAACAAAAGGAGAGATTTGGAAATGTAGAAAACTTATTATCTATAACTATTATTTAAAGTTACGGGGAGATTATAGCTTATTAGAAAGTGCTGGACGGATGATTAACACCGTTATAGATTCTCAGCCCTTGCATAAGCCTGCCCCTAAACTTTATAAGCAATTGATCACCTACCTAGAAAAAATTCCTTTTACAACCAATCTATCCGCTTTAGAGCTAAGCTTTATACTAAAAATTCTTAAAAATGAAGGGGTAGCCAATACCCATTTGCAATGCTCTGTTTGTCAAAATCCCCTTCAATCTCTTTACATTTGGCAAGGGGAACATTTCTGTGCCATGCATACGCCTGCAGGTGCCTTGCTTTTTAATGAAGATGAAACTTTAGCCTGGATGCAGCTGGCTGCCTGTTCTTCTTTTAGCCAGCTTAATACTATTTGCATCCCTGAGCATTTGCCCTATAAAGCTCATCAGCTATTTAAAATGCTTGTGCAGCATTGAATTGTTTCCTATTTGCCTGCTTTTTTCTATTACTTCCCACGCACATGCTTTTCCTTTTTAGAATTTCAATTTTATTCTTGCCCGTATAAAGGTGAGTTTGTTATATTTTGTCTTCTTCAATTTTAAGCGAAAGTGGCGGAATTGGTATACGCGCTACTTTGAGGTGGTAGTGAGAGAAATCTCGTAGGGGTTCAAGTCCCCTCTTTCGCAATCAAGCTTTTGGCCCTCCCTTTCTCCGATCTAATAGCAAGTTTTTCAGTTATCATATTTCTAAATAAGCTCTTTTTTTATCCTCTATTTTATCTAGGAGATGTATCAGGGTTAACGCATTTAATTTTACTTGATAAGTAAAAATATTTTCCTTACAACTTTTCCTTTAATACAGGAGGAGCCATGTCAGAGGATAACACCGTCATTATGGGATTTTTAAAAATTGTCCCGGACCCAAGAATAGAACGATGCAAAA
>NZ_JAEMUC010000021.1:0-5865 GCF_018342455.1 Neochlamydia sp. AcF95
GTATTAGCTTATTCTCTGCTGCAAAGGCACTAACCATGTGAATTGCTTTTCCTTCACGAGCTATATCATGCGAGCCTCTTGCGGTGAACTGGTTTTGATTTAAGTCAAGGATCTGCAGCTGAGACAATTGGCCTATTTCTGAGGGTAAATAAGTCAAGCCTGCTCTAGATAAATCTAAAGTCGTGATGTTTTTACAATTTTCTTCAATCCAATCTCTAAGAAGCTCTCCTTTTTTCTCTAGAGGTAAGTGCTTAATTTCTTCTCGGCTCAAGTATTCTTCCCCACCAGGAAGTTTTTTCCAAAATAAAAGGCGATTAACATTTAAGAGATAAGAAGAGTAGTTAGCCAGCGTTAATCCCCTTTTTTCTTCTGTTTTCTCTTTAAATTCCAAAGGAGAAATGGATTTAGCTAAGGTAAAAACTTGTTTAAAAACTTGATAAACTTTTTCAGCAGAGGTAAGGCCAGGATTGAGTTGATAAACTTCAGCTAACAGAAGAGTTTGCTTGGTACTGGCACTCCCTCTGGGAAAATGAAGCTGGGCTATTTTTTTATAAAGAGAAGGCATCACTTTAGAAGCCAGCAGATGATGCCATCTTTTACAGACGCTTAATAAGGAAGGAACTGCGCAAGCCTCTAAGATAGGGAGTAGCAATTCATTGGGTAAGCTTTCAATGGAGACTGAAGAGATAGGATGCATTTTATTTCCTTGGGTAGTAATAACTTTTTCAGCATTTTTATTTTTTAAAGACAAAATAAAAAATTAAAAAAGCCAGTCAAACGAATTCGTACCCTCATAATAAAAAACAGCTCCTTGATGATCTACCACTGGCACTTTTTTTCCAGATAGATTTAAAGAAAGGAGGGGGGCCTTCCAAGCATTTAGGAGCAGCCACAGGTTTTGAGGATTAAGTGACGCGGCAATTTTGGTTTGGCTAAAAGAATGAGATTGATTCTTTGCCTTATTTGAGAAAAACGGCTCTTTTTGGCGCAATGTTTTAATTCTTTTATCGAATGATGGAATACAATACGCCAGTTTCTTCCTGTTAAGAAAAGTTGTTCTCCCAGCCATAAAACACTCTGCAGAAAAAGAGAAAAGCTTCTTGTCGTTATAATGTGTAGGTTAGTTTAAGCTTGCCTAGTTGCGGGAAGAAAAGCGAATTGCATCTTTAAAGATAAGATGGCTAAAAGTTTTATTTCATTATAGCTCACCCCAATTTAAAAAGTACTTACGACCATTCTACAATCGAAAACGCTGCCTTATTTTTTTGTCGATATCTTTTAAAGGATTTGCCGCTAATTTAAGCGTTTGCAGCTGAGACAGCTGCCCGATTTCTGCAGGAAGGCTGGTGAGCTGGTTTTGGTTTAAGTAAAGCCATAGCAGCTCAGACAGCTGCCCGATTTCTGCAGGCAGGTTGGTGAGCTGGTTTTCTCTTAAATCAAGCTCTTGCAGCTGATATAGCTGCCCGATTTTTGCAGGCAGGCTGGTGAGCTGATTTTGATTTAATACAAGTCGTACCAGCTGAGACAGCTGTCCGATTTCTGCAGGAAGGCTGGTAAGCTGGTTTTGGCTTAAATCAAGCAATTGTAGCTGAGATAACTGGCATATTTCTGCAGGAAAACTGGTAAGCTGGTTTTGGCTTAAATCAAGCAATTGTAGCTGAGATAACTGGCATATTTCTGCAGGAAAACTGGTAAGCTGGTTTTGATTTAAGTAAAGATATTGCAGCTGAGACAATTGACCTATTTCTGTAGGCAGTGCGGTAAGCTGGTTTTCTCTTAAGTCAAGCACTTGTACCTCAGACAGCTGCCCGATTTCTGCAGGAAGGCTGGTAAGCTGGTTGAATCTTAAGCTAAGCACTTGCAGCTTAGATAACTGGCATATTTCTGGGGGTAAATAAGTCAAGCCTACTCTAGATAAATCTAAATTCGTGAAGTTTTTACAATTTTCTTCAATCCAACCTCTAAGAAGCTCCCCTTGTTTTTCTAAAGGTAAATACTTAATTTTTCCTTGACTTAAGTATGCCCCTCCACCAGGCAGTGCTTTCCACATTAACAGACGATTAATATTTATAAGATAAGAGGCATAGTTAGCCAATGTAAAACACCTTTTTTCCTGGGTTTTCCATTTAAATTCTAGCTCCGCAGGAGCAAGGGATTTAGCTAGAGTAAAGGCCTCCTTGAAGATTGTCCTAGCTTTTTCTCCTTCAGAAAGTCTATTTTCTAGCTTATAAATTCTATCTAAAATAAAAGCCTGCTTGTTAATATCCCCTTGAGAAACATGTACTTTACCTATTTGTTTATAAAGAGAAGGCATTACTTCAGAAGCCAGCAGATGATGCCATCTTTTACAGACGCTAAATAAGGAAGGTGCTGCGCAAGCCTCTAAAGATAGGGAGCAGCAATTCATTGGGCAAGCTTTCAATAGATGCCGAAGAGATAGGATGCATTTTATTTCCTTGGGTAGTGATAACTTTTTCAGCATTTTATTTATTAAAGGCAATATAAAAAAAATTAAAAAAGCAAGTCAAACGAATTCGTATCCTTATCAACGAATTCGTATCCTTATCAACGAATTCGTATCTTTATCAAGGAAAAACAACTCACAAATAATCTACTACGCTTTTTTTTCAAATAGATCCAAAGAAAGGGTGGAGGCCCTCCAAGCATTCAAAAGCAGCCACAGGTTTTGGAGAGTAAGTGACGCGGCAATTTTGGTTTGCCTAAAAGAAGGAGACTGATTCTTTGCCTTATTTGAGAAAATGGCTCTTTTTGGTGCAATGTTTTAATTCTTCTATCGAATGATGGAATATAATACGCCTAGCTTCTCCCTGTCAAGAAAGGTTGTTTTTCCAGCCTAGCAATCTGCAGAAAAAGAGAGAAACTTTTTGTCATTATAAATGTGTAGGTTAGCTTAAGCTTGCTTAGTTGTGGGAAGGAAAGCGGATGACCTCTTTAAAGATAAGGTGGCTAAAAGTTTTTATTTTATTTTAGCCCCTCCCAATTTAAAAATTACTTATGGTCAATCCGCAATCGAAAACGCCGCCTTATTTTTTCTGCAATATCTTTCAAAGGATTTTCCGCTAATTCAAGCTTGGTGAGCTGAGACAATTGCCCGATTCCTGCAGGCAGACTGGTGAGCTGATTATGGCTTAAATCAAGCTTTTGCAGCTTAGACAGCTGCCCGATTTCTGCAGGCAGAACGGTGAGCTGGTTTTGCTTTAAGTAAAGCCCTTTTAGCTGGGGTAGCTGTCCGATTTCTGCAGGCAGGCTGGCAAGCTGGTTTTGGTTTAATTCAAGCCTTTGCAGCCGAGGCAACCGCCCGATTTCCGCAGGCAGGCTGATGAGCTGGTTCTTGTTTAAGTAAAGCCCTTGCAGCTTAGACAGTTGCCCAATTTCTGTAGGCAGAGCGGTGAGTTGGTTTTGATTTAACTCAAGCCCTTGCAGCTGAGACAATTGCCCGATTTCTGCAGGCAGGCTGATGAGCTGGTTCTTGTTTAAGTAAAGCGTTCGCAGCTGAGATAACTGGCATATTTCTGGGGGTAAATAAGTCAAGCCTATTCTAGATAAATCTAAATCCACGATATTTCCACAATTTTCTGCAATCCAATCTCTAAGAAGCTCTCCTTTTTTTTCTAGAGGCAAGTGCTTAATTTCTTCTTGGCTCAAGTATTCTTCCCCTCCAGGAAGTTTTTTCCAAAGCAAAAAGCGATTAATATTCAGCAGATAAAAGGAGTAGTTAGCTAAAGTAAAATATTTTTTTTCTTCAGACTCCCATTTAAAATCTAGAGGAGAAAGAGAACTAGCTAAAGTAAAGATTTGCCTAAAGATTGCATTTACCTTTGCTGTTTCAGAAAGTCTACTTTCTAGCTTATAAATCCTATCTAAGATAAAAGCCTGCTTGTTAATATCCTCTTGGGAAACATGTTCTTTACCTATTTGTTTATAAAGAGAAGGCATCACTTCAGAAGCCAGCAAATGATGCCATCTTTTACAGACGCCAAATAAGGAAGGAGCTGCGCAAGCCTCTAAGATAGGGAGCAGCAATTCATTGGGCAAGCTTTCAATGGAAACTGAAGAGATAGGATGCATTTTATTTCCTTGGGTAGTGATGACTTTTCAGCATTTTATTTACTAAAGGCAATATAAAAAAATTAAAAAAGCAAATCAAACGAATTTGTATCCTTATCAAGGAAAAACAACTCACAAAACGCCTAGCTTCTCTCTGTTAAGAAAGGCTGTCCTCACAGCCTAGCAATCTGCAGAAAAAGAGAGAAATTTCTTGTCATTATAAATGTATAGGTTAGCTTAAGCTTACTTAAGTTGCCGGAAGGAAAGCGGATGACTTGTTTAAAGATAAGATGGCTAAAAGTTTTTTATTTCATTTCAGCTCACCTCAATTTAAAAATTACTTATGGCCATTCTACAATTGAAAACGCTGCCTTATTTTTTCTGCAATATCTTTCAAAGGATTTTCCGCTAATTCAAGCGTTTGCAGCTGAGACAGCCGCCCGATTTCTGCAGGCAGAGCGGTGAGCTGGTTTTGGTTTAAGTAAAGCCATAGCAGCTCAGACAGCTGCCCAATTTCTGCAGGCAGGTTGGTGAGCTGGTTTTCTCTTAAATCAAGCTCTTTCAGCTGAGACAGCTGCCCGATTTCTGCAGGAAGGCTGGTGAGCTGGTTTTGGCTTAACTTGAGCCTTTGCAACTGAAACAGTTGCCCGATTTCTACAGGAAGGTTGGTGAGCTGGTTTTGATTTAAGTAAAGCGCTAGCAGCTGAAACAATTGCCCGATTTCCCCAGGCAGACTGATGAGCTGGTTTTGGTTTAAGTCAAGCTCTTTCAGCTGAGACAGCTGCCCGATTTCTCCATGCAGACTGGTGAGCTGGTTTTGGTTTAAGTAAAGCCTTTGCAGCTGAGACAGCTGCCCAATTTCTGTAGGCAGAGCGGTGAGTTGGTTTTGATTTAAGTCAAGGGTTCGCAGCTGAAATAAATGCCCTATCTCATTAGGAAGATTGGCAAGCTGGTTTTGGTTTAATTCCAGTCTTTGCAGCTGAAACAGTTGCCCAATTTCTCCAGGCAGACTGGTGAGCTGGTTTTGATTTAAGTAAAGCCATCGCAGCTGAGATAGCTGGCATATTTCTGAGGGTAAATAAGTCAAGCCTGCATTAGATAAATTTAGAAAAGTTAAGTCTTTACAATTTTCTTCAATCCAATCTCTAAGAAGCACTCCTTTTTTCTCTAGAGGCAAGTGCTTAATTTCTTCTCGGCTCAAGTATTCTTCCCCACCAGGAAGTTTTTTCCAAAGCAAAAGGCGATTAATATTTAAGAGATAAGAAGAGTAATTAGCCAGGGTTAAGCCTCTTTTTTCTTTTGTTTTCTCTTTAAATTCCAAAGGAGAAATAGATTTAGCTAAGGTAAAAACTTGTTTAAAAACTTGATAAACTTTTTCAGTAAAGGTAAGTACAGGATTGAGTTGATAAACTTCAGCTAACAGAAGAGTTTGCTTGGTACTGGCACTCCCTCTGGGAAAATGAAGCTGGGCTATTTTTTTATAAAGAGAAGGCATGACTTCAGTAGCTAGCAAATGACGCCATCTTCTACAGACGCTAAATAAGGAAGGAGCTGCGCAAGCCTCTAAGATAGGGAGTAGCAATTCATTAGGCAAGCTTTCAATAGAGGCCGAAGAGATAGGATGCATTTTATTTCCTTGGGTAGTGATGACTTTTCAGCATTTTTATTTATTAAAGGTAATATAAAAAAAATTAAAAAAGCAAGTCAAACCAATTCGTATCAGCCATTCCCGCAAATAAAAATTTTAACATTATTTAAAGATAATCCTAAGGTCTGCTTATCTAAAAGCAAAAGGGT